>JBBRWU010000044.1:0-9428 GCA_038249015.1 Candidatus Doudnaibacteriota bacterium
CCGTTTCTAAACTGCAAAGCATGTTGGAGAGCGAAAAAGGCAAATTAGCCGGAGTAATATATTCTTTGGCTGACGGGGTAATAACCGTAGATCTAAACCATCAATTAACGGTTTATAACCCGGCTGTGAAAAATATTTTAGAAATTGTTTCCGACAAACCTTTGACGATGTTTGATATTGTAGACAGTTTAGCCGGCAAGGTCGATGTTAGAACCAAAATTGAGCAGGCTATTGCTGAAAATAAATCCATTGCTGTGCCGGAAGTTTTACTTAAAGACAAAGCGCTTGAGCTGACCGTGTCGCCGGTAAAAGATAATACCGGAGAAATAATAGGAGCAAGCGTAGTTTTTCATGATATTACCACGGAAAAATCTTTGGAAAAATTGCGTCAGGAGTTTACGGCCATGATGGTTCACGAGCTTCGGGCACCGCTGACTGCCGTGCGTTGGTCCTCGGAATCTTTATTGAAAAATTTGTCGGTGGCTTCCGGAATTGACCCGGCTAAAATAAAAGACACTGCAATGACCATTGAAACCGCATCCAATAATATGCTGGAGTTGGTGAATGATCTTTTAGACGTGGCAAAAATTGAATCCGGCAAGTTTGAATTAAATATGCAGGAGTATGATTTAGTGGGTTTAATTAAAGATCAGGCCAAGGCTTTTACTCCGCAAGCGGAAATAAAACACTTAGCTATAAATGTAATTACCCCGGAAAAATATGTATTAAAATTTGATCGGGTGAGAATCGGTCAGGTGCTTTCTAACCTTATTAGTAATTCCATAAAATACACCGACAGCGGGCAGTTGGATATTAATTTAAACGTAAACTCCGAAGATAATTTGGCCATTGTATCAATCAAAGACACTGGGATTGGCGTTTCCCGCGAAGATTTGGGGCAATTATTTTCCAAATTCAAACAGCTTAAAGGTTCGGATCATGCTCGTAAAGGCACCGGTTTGGGTTTGGTGGTCAGTAAGGGGATTGTGGAGGCTCATGGAGGCAGGATTTGGGCGGAAAGCGCCGGTGAGAGCATGGGATCAACTTTTTATTTTTCCTTGCCTTTAGGCAAAAAATAGTTATATAATTAAGTAAATAAGATTAAAAAATTATTATATGATAAAAATATTAGTTGCTGAAGATGACAAGCTGATTTCCGGTTCCCTTTGTGATGCTTTAAGGTCGGCAGGGTATGACCCAACCCCGGCTTACGACGGCGAAGAGGCTGTGGCTAAAGCTAAAGAAGTTGTTCCTGATTTGGCATTATTGGATATTATGATGCCAAAATTAGACGGTATTTCCGTGCTTTGGGAGCTTAAGGCAAACCCGGCTACTGCCAATATGCCGGTTGTGGTACTTACCAATATTGGTGACGTAGAGACAATAAGCAAAATTGTGGAAGCCGGAGCTGTGGATTACTTGCTAAAGAGCGACCAGTCCGTAGATGATATTATTCAAAAAGTTAAAGATGTTTTAGCCAGAAGTGTTAAGTTGGGCTAAAATATAATCAGGTTCGCCAATTGGCGGACCAAATACTTCAATCCAAATGAAAATTATTATTCAAGATGACCGGCAAAGTATGTTGCGCTTTGATGTGGGCGAAGAAATATTCACCGGAATTATTCAATTTTTAAAAGACCAACAGATTAGCGCTTGCTCAATTTCCGGAATCGGTTCCTGCGCTTCTATTGAATTGGGTTATTATAACTCGCACTTAAAAGAATACCGTAAAAACCCGTTTTTTGAAGAATTGGAAATTTTATCCCTAATAGGCAACGGTGCATTAAAAGACGGCGAGCCGTTTGTTCATGCGCATGGTATTTTTTCCGGCACCGATTTTTCGGTAATAGGCGGGCATGTTTTTAAAGCGGTAGTCTCGGCAACGGCGGAAATTTTTGTGCATAAACTGGACGGTGAAATGAAGAGGGAATTAAACACCGAGGCTAATTTGAACTTGCTGGTATAAATATCCCAATACCCCGATCCGAATACAACGAACCTGCCTGACCGGCAGGCAGGTAAATCCAAATGCTCCGAATAAAGAACCCAACAGACTTTTTTGTTATTGCTCATAATATGCGTTCTTTGCTAAACGTCGGCTCCGTTTTTCGTACGGCCGACGCTTTTGGTATAACCAAAATATATTTAACCGGATATACCGGCACTCCGGCTAATCCCGTGCATAAAAATAAAATTGCCAAAAGCGCACTTGGAGCTGAGAGTTGGATGCCCTGGGAATATAAGGCATCGGCCGTTAGGTTAATAAAAGATCTTAAACAAAAAAAAGTTACAATTGTTGGGCTGGAAAATAACATAAAGGCGGAAAATATCCGCAAATTTAAACCTAAATACCCGCTGGCTTTGCTACTTGGTGAAGAGGGAAGCGGGATAAATAAAAAGTTACTTCAGCTGTGTAACAAGGTAATAGAAATTCCAATGCGTGGAAAAAAAGAAAGCCTAAACGTCTCCGTGGCCTTTGGTATTGCAGCATATCAGTTGGTAAAGAGGCAAAATTTATTATTTTAATAGTTTTATGGTGTAATATTAGAAAATATTTTCCACAGGGGAAATTTTTTAGGATGCTGTGGATAGTTTTTAGTTGATTGTTAGTAATCAATTTTTAAATGTTCAAATACCTCTTGTATAAGAGGTATTTTTTATGTTTATCAACTTGTTGCAGCTTTGACGTATGGGTATAAGTGGTATAAAATATATAGGTAATGGTAAAAAGTGGTTCTAAGTGGGAAGAAGTGGTAAATTCTGTGAATAACAATTATTCAAATACGGGTTAAATCAGTTATTTCTGTCAAACCTCCTAATGCCTAGATTCTAATAACTAAAAGCTAGTAAATGTTTATTGGTGAATATCAAGCAACGTTAGATGAAAAAGGCAGAATATCAATTCCTGTTAAATTCAGAGCGCTCTTAAAGTCTAAAATTGTGGTTACCAGAGGTTTAGATAGTTCTTTATTTTTATACCCAATCAGTGAATGGAAAAAGCTCGGAGAAAAATTGGCTAGTCTCCCAATTGCTACTGCCAATAACCGCGCTTTTTCCCGGCATATGCTCGCCGGTGCTATGGATTGCGAAATTGATAAACAAGGCAGAATAATTTTGCCGAGCTACTTAAAAGATTTTGCCAAAATCAGTAAAAAAGTAATTGTGGCCGGATTATATAACCGTATTGAAATTTGGAGTGAAGAATTGTGGACCGCTTATAAAGCGCAAACCGAAGCGGCAAGCAATGAAATTGCGGAACAACTAGGAAGTTTGGGAGTTTAAGTTTAAGTATTAACCAGAAAGTTTTATGATACCCAAAAGATTTAGGAGCATAGAAGATAAAGGGGGAGTTCATAAGCCCTCCAAAGAATGGATTATGAGCGTTGAAGATGATGTTGGCCAAAGGCTTGCCGAGGAAAACCAAGTATATCTTAAACAAGGAGACAGCAGGAAAGACAGATGGGGAAAGCAGATGAGTCCAACGGCAAGAAAACCTGACTTAGCATCACAAGAAGGAAACTGGGACAGACATGGATTTTTCGGTAAGCCCGTACAGACAAAAGCTCGATATGGAAAATGGGCAAAAGAGTAGTATTAATTAAAAGATTTTGGAATATCATCACACACCGGTTTTATTAAACGAAGTTTTGGAGTATTTAAAACCTCAACCGGGGCAGAATTTTGTTGACGCAACTTTGGGCGGAGGCGGATATACGGCAGCAATTCAAAATCTTATTGCGCCGGGAGGGAAATTGCTCGCCATAGATTTAGATGCCGATGCAATAAAAAATTTCAAATTTCAAATTTCAAATTTTCAAACAAATCCAAAATTAGAAAATCATAATGAAAAAAATATAATATTGCATCAGGGGAATTTTAGAGATTTAGACAAAATTTTAAAACATCATGAATTTCCAGCGCCGGATGGAATTGTCGCGGACTTAGGGCTTTCCAGTTATGAGTTAGAACACCGCGGAATAAGTTTTCAAACCGAACAACCGCTGGATATGCGGTTTGACCAAAGCCGGCCCTTGGATGCGAAGTATATTTTAAACAGTTATGACCAAGAGCGGTTAGAAAAAATTTTTAACGAATACGGAGAAGAAAAGTTTAGCAGGCAAATAACGAAAAAAATAATAGATAGTAGAAATAAGAAACAAGAAATTAAGTACACAACCGATCTTTATCAGCTTATAAAAGAAGCACTGCCAAAGCCGGTAAAACATAAAGCGGACGATAGTGCCAGAAGAATTTTTCAAGCCTTGAGAATTGAAGTCAATCATGAACTAAGTAGTCTTGAGGAATTCTTACCCAAAGCCTTTGATTTGCTTAAAGTCGGCGGAAGGCTCGCTGTGGTAAGTTTTCACTCGCTGGAAGACAGGATTGTAAAGCAGTTTTTTGTAGGGTTAAGCAAAGGCTGTGTTTGTCCGCCGGAATTTCCCCAGTGTTTATGTGGGCAAACTCCCAAAGGGAAAATTTTAACCAAGAAATTAATATCTGCCTCACCACAAGAGTTGGATAAAAACCCACGTTCCAAGCCGGCAAAATTAAGAGTAATTGAAAAGTTATGAAAAAAATAAAAAGCAAAAATCAAAAGCCCGTTACAATTAAAATCAAAATAAAAAGGATTTAATATGGAAAAAGTTCTAACCTTGGGCCATTCATGGGCCTCGTCATTTGCAAAAAATAAAACCAAAGTTATTGGGAAAAAAGAAAGCCAAACAATTCAATTTTTCTTGGCTAGTTTGTTAATTGGCCTTAATGTTTTGTTACTTATGAGTTACATCTTCGGCGTAAATAAGTACGCCAGTAAAGGCTATGAGATAAAAAAATTGCAATCGCAAATTGCCACCTTAACCGAAGAAAATAAAAAAATTAACCTGAAAACCACTGAAGCGCAGTCCATGGTCAGCATCCAAAGCAATTTTCTAAATAGTAATTTTGTGGCAGCCGGAACGCCGAAATTTTTGGAAGCTACCCGGGTTACTCAAAGATAATTATAAAATTATCAATCCTTCTTTTTAATTTTTATGTAAAATCTGACATGGCGGTAAAAGCAATAAAAAGTGAATTTGGTTTAAGAAGCAGCCTTTTTATTGCTTTTTTATTGCTTTTTTTTATTTTAATCGGAGTTAGGCTGTTTATTTTACAAGTTGTGAAGGGTTCGGCCGCCAGGCAAGAAGCCGCTGCTCAACACAGTATTTATAAAAAGTTGTTCCCTAGCCGTGGAGAAATTAAACTGGCAGATAAATTTTCTTTGGAAACATTTCCGGTGGCGGCAAATTTAAAAAGTTATTTGGTTTACGCGGTTCCGGGAGACATAATAAATGCTAAAGAAACCGCAGTTGCTTTGGCTCCAATTTTAAGTTTGGACGAAAAAGAATTGCTGACAAAAATTACCCAAGCGGGGAAAAAATACGTTCCGCTAAAAAAACAGCTTACAGATGATCAACAACAAAAAATTAAAGACCTTAAGCTTTCCGGTATATATTTTGACTCCGAAGATACCAGATACTACCCGGAAAAAACTTTGCTCAGTCAAGTATTGGGTTTTGTGGGTTATCGCGACACCACAAAAACCGGACTTTATGGCCTGGAGCGGTATTTTGAAAAAGATTTAGCCGGCTCCGCAGGAGAGCTGTATTCGGAAAAAGATGCTGGCGGGGCTTCAATTTTCGGCTCAAATAAAAAAGAGGATCCGGCCATAGACGGGACCGATTTAATTTTAACGGTGGATAAAAATATTCAATTTCAAGTTGAGAGTGTAATAAAAGATACAGTAGTAAAAAATGGCGCAGATAGCGGAACGGTAATTGTGGTTAACCCGAAAACCGGTGCGGTGTTGGCCATGGCTAATTATCCGGATTTTGATCCGAATGTTTATAATAAAGTGGAAAACCCTAAAGACTATAGAAATGATGCGGTTACGGGTAACTATGAACCAGGATCGATTTTTAAGCCTTTTACCATGGCGGCGGCAATTAACGAAGGAAAAGTTACACCGGAGACCACTTACAACGACACCGGTTCGGTGGTAATAGATAAATACACCATTAAAAATTCCGACAATAAAGGCCATGGCATTCAAACTATGAGCCAAGTACTGGAGCAATCTTTAAATACCGGAGTAATTTTTGCCAAAGAACAAATTGGTAATGAAAAATTTTATGAGTATGTGAAAAATTTTGGCTTTGGTCAAAATACCGGAATTGAACTTTCCGAAGCCAAAGGGAATTTGGATAACTTAAAAGCCAACATTGCGGTAAACTACCATACGGCAACTTTTGGCCAGGGGATTTCCGCCACGCCGATTCAGCTGGTTCAGGCTTTTACCGCGCTGGCCAACGAAGGAAAAATGATGAAACCATATTTGGTTTCAAACAAAATTTTTCCTGATGGTAAAACGGAAATCACCAAACCGGAAGTGGTTAGGCAGGTTGTGTCGGACAAACAGCCAATATAATATCTGCTATGTTGATTAATGTTGTGGAAAACGGCCACGGCAAAAAAGCCGCAGTTCCGGGTTATTATATTGCCGGAAAAACCGGTACGGCGCAGGTGCCGAAAAAAGACGGTCGGGGTTATGAAGAAAATAACAACATTGGTTCATTCATTGGTTACGGTCCGGTGGAAGACCCTCAATTTTTAATGTTGGTTCGGGTTAACCATCCGCGAAGTGTAGATTTTGCCGAAAGTACTGCCGCGCCGGCCTGGGGACAAATCGCCCAATTTATTTTAAATTATTATCATATTGCCCCCACAAGACCGCTAAAAAAATAATTTTATGGCTTACTTACGGGTTTTCAAGTTGAACTAATCCGTAAGTTGTGCGTATAATTAAGTATGCAAGAATTATCAGATATCCAACTTATTGACCTGGCAAAAAAAGGCGATAATGTCGCTTTGGAAACTTTAGTTTCGCGGTATTTAAAATTGGTTTATTTTTTTGTTTACTCATATGTAAAAAATAGCACTGTTGCCGAAGATGCGTCCCAGGAGGTATTTATTAAACTTTGGAAAAATTTACAGAAGTTTGATTCAAACAAAGAGTTTCGGCCGTGGCTTTACCAGATTGCCAAAAACACCTGCTTGGATTTTTTAAAGAAAAAACAGAATTTGTCTTTTGCCGAATTTGAAACCGCGGATGGAGAGCAGTGGCTGGCGCAAACTATTCCGGATACCTCCCCCGGACCGGTGTTGGTAACCGAGCGGGTTTTGCTGGGCGAACGGCTTAATTTGGCTTTTAAACAATTGTCTCCCAAATATGCGGAAATAATTAGTCAATATCATCTTGAAGACTTAAATTTTAGGCAGATTGCCGAGAAAGGTAAGTTGTCCATAAATACCGCAAAAAGCCGTTATCGCAGGGCAATTTTAAAGTTAAAAGATGTTTTAGAATTTCGTGCACCAAAAAAATAACCTATTTTGTATAAGTATTGCCGGCCTAATTTAGTGGCCTGGTACCTCCTTTTTTTGGGAAAAGAATGCACCAAAAGGCATTCTTTTTTCGTATATATTGGGACTGTTGCCGAATGGGCTTTTAAGGCGAAATTTGAGAATTTTGAGACAATCGGGCAAAACAAATTTTGATGTTTACCTGAAAGGTAAGCGGTCCGCCTAAGGCGGATTGGCCGAGTGGCCAAAATTTTCAAATTGCAGTCAAAATGCCATTTGGCAACGGTCCCATATTAGGTAAACTGTATGCTTTTACTTCAATCCAGACAAAGCAATATTGACCCAAGTCCGGAGTTGCTGGATAAGGTTATGGCCGCAATCCAATGTCGCCAAGAGCTCATACTTTTAAAAAGAAAGTTGGCTTTTGCTTTTTGTTTGCTGGTCTTAAGTATTTCATCTTACGTGCCGGCCGTGGGCTCTTTTAGCGCGCAGGCAAAGTCTGCCGGTATGTTTGGGTTTTTATCAATTTTATTTTTTGATTTAAAATCTTTAGGTTATTATTGGAAAGAGCTGGCTTGGTCTTTGCTTGAATCTTTTCCGGCTACGGAAACAGCCGGTTTGTTGGTGTTAACACTCCTGGTTGTTGGGGCAATAATCGCCATGGTGCGTTATATAAAAATAATCCGTGGGCTTTCACAATTAATTCACAATTAATTTATGTTAGATTTTATTAAATCCAAAAAAACAATCTGGGTATTTTTCGCAGTTGCGCAAATTGCGGTTTTACTTTTTGTATTTCAGCTGGGCATGTTTGTCGGTATTCAAAAATCCGGGTACTCTCAAAATTGGAAAGAAAATTACGGCCGGAATTTCGGTATGCCGCCCAAAGGACCTTTGGGTGGGTTTGAGGGCAGGGAATTTTTGGGTGCTCACGGTGTGGCAGGCATTATAATAAAAATCGGCGATCAAGACTTGGTAATTAAAGGACAGGACGGAATGGAAAGAATTATTCAGTTATCGGATAATGTGATTTTGCGACACGGTCGGGAAAATATAAAAATAACCGACATTGACGTTGATGACGAAGCGGTAATTATCGGTGCGCCGAACCCCGACGGAACAGTCTTGGCAAAAATGATTCGGATTTTCTCCCCCAATTCTCAAGGCCAAATAATTAAAAATTAAAATAATTATGACCGCAAAAGTAATTAAGAAGTTAGTTTTAGTTTCCGCAATTTTTTATTTGACAACATGGATAAACAAACAAGGGTCATCCTTGCACAACGCAAGGATGACCCTTGTTTAAATTTAGTAAAAATATCTACTGGAAAGTATCGTGAATAATTTTGGGATTTATTTGTTGAATTTGTTCTACGCTGGTTCCGCTGCTCGAAAGAAAAACTTTTCCAAATAACCAAATGGAACCAAGGGCAACAAATGTTAAAATAATGCAAATATTGGCAACTTGAAAAGCGTCTTCTTCATCGCTAAAAAAATAATATTTTATAGCAATAAACAGGCCTATTGGCGGAACGCCAAGGGAAATTATATAAGCCCATTTTTTAACCCCCGGAGAAACCAAGTTGTTTTTTTGGCTTACGGCATTCAGCATTAAGCTGGTCACATCTATATTTGGGTTTTCTTTTGCCAGCGCGGCGTATTCGTTTACCTGTTGCTCTAATTTTGATTCATTAGACATATATAAATTATAACACAAAAACTCGCCCCTTTCCGATAAATCGAAGGGCGAGTTTTTGTTAACTAGCTAAATAATTTTTGATGGCTGAATATACTCTACTTAGCGAGAACTTTTTTTAAAGAAAATTTTAAAACAGAATCTTGCCTGTCCGCCTGAGGCGGATTCGGCGCTCATCCTTGTAGTCATGGACGCAACTAGTATCTCATTTTTTTAATTTTGATGGTTCGTATGCAAACTTAGCTCTCGCGTCTCTCACGGTAAACTTCCAGTTAATCTTCTCGTGTCTGCGATTGCGACCAGTCTGCCAAGCCTTGACAATGAGCTTCATTCTTTC
>JBBRWU010000045.1:0-9331 GCA_038249015.1 Candidatus Doudnaibacteriota bacterium
CAAATGGAAAAGGAGGGGTTTGGGGAGGAATTTTCCATTTGCTCCGCTTTTTTCTTTTGGCGGATTGGGGGCGGGCAATACAAAAAAGCCGTTAATCAATTTGATTTGTTTGCAATTTTGGTGTAACATCATAATATAGACAAGTAAATGGATACTCCACTATAATATTAATCTTTTATTGATTATATGTCAACCAACCAAAATTTAGCAAGCAATATAAAGAAATTGCGAGAAGCCAAGGGGCTTTCGCAAGAGAAACTGGCGAGATTGGCTGACGTCGCTAATAATACGCTTATCAAAATGGAGTCGGGGGAAAACAAAAATCCGACTTTAGACACGCTCAAAAAGGTTGCGAAGGCCTTTGATGTTAGCGTAGACGATTTAATCAAGGGCGGTTGATTATTAAATATTGTAAACGTGGGGGGGGGTATAATTACAAGTATAATTTAATCAAAATAATATGCTTCAAAAAATAGACAACTTTTTCGGGATAACAAAACTTGGTTCAAGTTTTAAAATTGAAATTTTGGCAGGTATTTCGACTTTTCTTTCGCTGTCGTATATTTTTGTCGTCAATCCGGCAATTTTGTCCGAGGCTGGAATTCCTACAAACGTAGCTTTCTTCGCTACGATTTTTGCTTCCGTTATCGCTACATTGCTCATGGGACTATGGGCACGACTACCTTTTGCTCTTGCTCCTGGACTAGAGATGAACGCTTACATTGCCTATGTTGTTGTTGGCGTTTTGGGCTTCACATGGCAAGGAGCTTTGGGAGCCGTATTTTGGGTTGGTGTTTTAACATTTGTACTTGCTTTTACTCCGCTTAGAACAAATATAATCAAAGCAATTCCAGACAAGTTAAAATCAGGCTTGGCTGCCTCAGTTGGAGTTTTTCTAATGCTAATTGCTCTAAAGGTTAGCGGGCTTCTAGCATATGAGGGTATACAAGTTAAAGGCATTGGGTTACTTACCTCTAATGAAGCATATGTTTTTTATGCTGGCCTTGTTCTGGTTTTGATACTTCGTCATTTCAAAATCAAAGGAGCAGTTTTGTTAAGTATTATTGGAGCGGCAATTTTCGCCCATTTTCTTGGCGTAGGACAATCAATAGAGCCAATTAAGTTATCAAAGGATATGTTTGCTGGGATTTTTGCTTTTGATTTGGGAGTGATTTTAAATCCAAAAATTTGGTCTGTTATTGTTGTTTTGTTCATTCTTGATTTTTATGGACCTATCGCAAAATTTATTGGACTAACAAGAAATACATCAATTGTTGACCAAGAAGGAAATTTGCCTCGTATGAAAGAGGGTCTCGCCGTTGACGGGGTGGGCACAATCATTGGCGCGGCAACTGGAACATCAAACCTGATTACTTATGTTGAAAGCGCAGTAGGAATTGGCGAAGGCGGAAGGACGGGGCTTGTCGCTGTTGTTATTGCCGTGCTTATGTCGTTATTCTTATTTATTGTTCCACTAGTCAACTTAATTCCCGTTGTCGCTACAACCGGCGCTTTGTTCTTTGTTGGATTGGCTTTGTTTCCAAGTAAAAAAGATTTGAAGGAGTATTCATGGAACGACATAATCGCTGTCGCGATTATGGTATTGGTAACAATTTTGACATTCGGACTTGATAAGGCGATGTTCGCTGGATTTGCTGCTTTCGTTGTGTTGTACATCGTAAGGGGTAAATGGCGAGATTTGAACGCCTATTTAGTCGGTTCTACAATCATACTTTTCTTGAGTATTTTATTTTCAAAATAATATGTCAGATACATCTAAAAAATTAGTTGCCGATCAAAAAGAATGGGGTGTTGTTGCGATGGAGCTGGAAGCTGAAAATCTTAAACTTGCTTCATACGACAATACTTTGATGTCCGCTATCGGCGACATTACAGACAAAAAAGTTTTGGACTATGGCGCAGGCCCCGGCGTTCTCGCTTTGGGTCTGCAAAAAATGGGTGCTGATGTAAAAGTTTGGGATACTAGCAACGAAATGCGAGAGAAGGCAGGGGCAAAAATTGGTTTTGAAAATATTTATGGCGACATTAGTCAAGTACCCCAAAACTTTTTTGACATTGTTATTTGCAACCTTGTCTTGTGTATTGTTCCAGAGGACGAAGTAAAAAATATTGTCAAAAATATCAGAGCGGTTATGAATGAAACTGGCTCGGCATATGTTGGATTTTGCAATCCAAAAATTTTCAATGTTGCAGAGAGCAATCTTGATTTTCGTTTTCCAACTGGTAATAAATACGAGGATAACCACGACTACAAAAAAATTAAAAAGGAAGGAGGTTATGAAATTATCGAAACGCACCGACCGATTGAATGGTACGAGAAAATTTTTGGAGATTTAGGATTACACCTCGTCGACAAATTCTACACGCCAGAATACGAGCTTAAAGATAATAAGATCAAGGATTTCATCATATTTAAGCTTTCAAAATAGACGGCGCAATTCCGAAAAAACAAAAAGAAAATAGCGGAGCAAATGGAAAATTCCTCCCCAAACCCCCCCCTTTTCCATTTGCGACATCCGAATTCAAAAACAAATGAGCCGAAGTTTTGGCAAATCCTTTCCCCAAAAAATTGCTTTGCCAAAACTTCGTCCGCATTAGTCCCGCCACCTGCCCGAAGCATTGAGGGCAGAACACCAAATGTTTCAAAAAAATAGTGTGGGGCAAGCGTACGCTTTCCGCCTTCGCCAAGGCTTCTGACTTCTCCGCCTAGGCGGATTCGGCTGGCTTACGCCACCGGAATTTTAGCCAAAACAAGTAGAATATAGAACATATTACTGTAATCGAAGATTGTGTGCCATAGCCTTGGTGGCGATCACATTATGTATTATACCTTCTATTGTTCTTAACAATAATTTTTGACAAAAAAGCCAAGGTATGATATAATTAGTCTACAAGTTAAAAATCCTGCGGAAATAAAAGAAAAATCAGTTAATAAATAATAGTTAAAAAGAACCTTTTTGATTGTAATTTGTTAATTGCGTAATTTGCGCAAATCTTTTGTTAGGTCGGCTGGCCAAGCCACTTAAACTTAAAGAAACAAAACTTAATAATTTAAGTTCAAGCTTTTTGCTTGGACAGAATAACTTTGATTAATTTTAATATAGAAATTAATCATAAAATAAATTGGATATGCAAAAAAGACAAGATCACACTCACCACAAACCGGCTCATCAAAACCGGCAGAGTGGTTATAACAGCAATCCCGCGCCGGCCAAAACGGACCGCTTGGATATGCTAATTAACAAAGCCACGGACACGGCTCCGGTTAAGGCTCCTATGACTCTAAATACCAGCCGATATACTTCCTCAAGGCAAAACTTGCGCGTTATCCCCATGGGCGGTATTGAAGAAGTCGGAGAAAATATGACCGTGCTGGAATTCGGCGATGACCTTATTGTAATAGACATGGGACTCGCTTTTCCGGACGACACCATGCCGGGCATTGACTACATTATTCCGGACACCAAATGGTTGGAAGAAAACAAGCGCCGCATTCGCGGAGTTATACTTACCCACGGCCACTTGGACCACATTGGCGCCGTTCCTTACATTCTCCCGAAACTCGGCGACCCGCCGGTATACACCATGGCTCTAACCGCGGCCTTTACCAAAAAACGCTTGGAAGAATTTGGCCTGCTTGGCCGAAGCAAAATTAATGTTTTAACTAAAGATGATGTTTTAGCGTTGGGTAATTTTAAAATAAGATTTTTCCGTACCAACCACAGCATCCCGGACGGCATGGGTCTTTGCATTACCACTCCTGTCGGACAAATTGTTTATGCCACGGACTGGAAATTTGATCACACACCAGTAGACGGCAAACCCACGGAGTTTGATAAAATTGCCAAATTCGGCGCCGAAGGCGTATTGCTCTTAATGTCCGATTCCACCAATGCCACCAAACCCGGTTATTGTGTTTCGGAACGGGAACTGGGTATTACCATTGACCGGGCTTTTGCCGACATTAAGGGTAGAATTATTTTTGCCAACTTTAGCACCAGCATTTCCCGCATTCAGCAGGTCTTTGACAGTGCGGCCAAGTATAACCGCAAAGTCATTGTAACCGGAAGAAGCATGGTCAATAACATAGAAATCGCCCTGTCTTTGAATTATTTAAAAATTCAGCCGAAAATTATCATCAAATCGGAGCAAGCAAAAAAATTTCCGGACAACCAAATTTTAATTTTGACCACCGGTGCCCAAGGTGAAGATGCGGCCGGTCTGGCTCGCATTGCCCGCGGCGACCACAAAACGGTAAAAATTAAAAAGGGGGACACCACTATTGTTTCCGCTTCCCCTATTCCCGGCAATGAGCGTGCCATTTCCGCCATGTTATCCAACTTAACCCGTCTCGGTAGCCATGTAATTTACAACAAAACTTTGGACATCCACACTTCCGGCCACGCGCAACAGGAAGAATTAAAATTAATGATAGCTTTGGTAAAACCCAAATTCTTTATGCCCATTCACGGCGAACATCACATGATTGTAGCGCACGCGACCTTGGCTAAAGGCATGGGCATTCCGGAAGCCAATGTTTTTACTTTGGACAACGGACAAATTTTGGAAATCACTTCCGCTCAGGAAGCCAAAATTACCGAAGACTCCAAAATCGCCAGTGGCTATGTGTTCATTGATGGTCTGGGTATTGGCGATGTCGGCGAAGTAGTTATCCGTGACCGCCAGGTAATGGCGCAAGACGGGATGTTTGTTATTATAATGACTTTAGACCGTCGCACCGGCAAACTCATAAACCAAGCCGATATTATTTCCCGCGGTTTCATTTATATGAAGGGTAATGATGACTTAATTCGCGAAGTTAAACACGAAGTCCGCAAGCTGGTGGAAAGCAAAGGCAAAGAAAAACTTGAGCCCAACTACGCCTTCCTGCGCAACATTGTTCGCGATGAAATCGGCGAATACCTGTACCAGAAAACTGAACGCCGACCCATGATACTCCCCGTAGTAATTGAGATCTAACCGGTTACGTCCTGCACCCGAGTGCAACCGAGTGGTGAAGGGTTGTGATAGAAATTTAAACAAATTTGTTTACCGCCCCTTTCAAGGGGCGGTTTTTTTTGATATAGTATTTCTATATGAATAAGTCACTCACAATCGTCTCAGGTATAAGAGCCAGCGGCAAACTGCATATTGGCAATTATTTAGGGGCCTTAAAGCAGTTCGTGGACTTACAAAACCAAGACCATAATTGCTATTTTTTTATCGCCGATCTCCACGGGATGACCACTCCGTTTGACCCATCTGAGCTTTCTCAAAATACGCTGGATGGTGCCGCCACCTACTTGGCCGCGGGGATAGACCCGGAAAAATCCACTTTCTTTTTACAAAATCACGTGCTGGAACATGCGACCTTGGCCTGGATTTTTAACTGCATTATCCCACTGGGGGAATTAGAAAGAATGACCCAGTACAAAGACAAATCAAAAACCCAAAAAGACAGTATAAATGCCGGCCTCCTAACTTACCCGGCGTTAATGGCTGCGGATATTTTAATTTACAAGCCCACAGCCGTACCCGTGGGTGAAGACCAAATTCAGCACGTGGAATTAACCCGGGAAGTGGCCCGTAAATTTAACAAACACTTTGGCCAGACTTTCCCCGAACCCAAACCTTTTATGCAAAAACCTTTGCGGATAATGTCTTTAACACACCCGGATAAAAAAATGAGCAAGTCTGGCGATGAAGCAGTGCTAATGGATGACTCCCCTGCTGAAATTACCCGCAAATTAAAAAAGGCCGTTACCGCGACCGAAGGCAGTAGTAAATCCCCGGGCGTAGATAATTTATTTTCTCTGTTGGAGCATTTTGGCAGCCCCGAAGAACTGACTTTTTTTAAAGGCCAACAAAAAACCGACAGTTTAAAATTCAGCGAACTTAAAGAAACGCTAGCCAAAGAAATTAGCGCCTTCTTTGCCGAATTTAGAGAAAAGAAACAGGACTTATTAGCCCGACCTGACTATTTAGCAGAAGTGCTCGGACATGGAGCGCAAAAAGCGCGCGCTGTGGCCCAAGCTACCCTAACCGAAGTTAAACAAAAAATCGGACTGCTCTAATTGAGCAGTCTTTTTTTGTTCACTTATTAATAAAAATAGAGAATAATCCGCCGAAGCCTTGGCGAAGGCGGATAAAAATATAATGATCACAATAAGCACGGTTTCACAAAAAGGCAACTAAAATTTTTGGTTGTCTTTTTGTGAAATTATGTTTAGAAGGAGGTTAGAACCGTGCCGGTCATCTTGGCACATCAGCAAATAATGGCCTTTGCCATTGTCGTTGTTTGCCAGGAGGAAGCAGTTGCTAACCTCCTACTCGAACAATTGCCAACTTTGTCCTCTTTCTGCGGATTTGAATTGCTCCACAATCAAAAACCGCAAAAACACTTCGGCAACATCTTGCTCGCCCTTGCTTGCGGCGAGAAAGTTAAACCCTCTTCTGTCCCAGAGGGTGTTGAAGCCGTAGGGTACAGCACGGTAGCAGATCCGCAGGCTACCAAGGCCGCCGTTTGAGTCGATCTCTGGCCCGAACATAAACAAAAGCACCATAGACCAGTGCCACAAGTTTACTGGTTAACCGGAGCTAAGGCCAAGGAGGATTAAAGGTATGCAAAAAACACTTGGCGTCTTGGTGTCGAAAGCTACCATGCTTCCTTTCGTCACATGGAACCCTCCAGAAGAAACAGGCGAACTGTTTGGGCTGAAGCTGGCATATTACAACCCAAACCTACACCATTTGAAGTCACAGCCACAGCGCAATCTTGTGGCCAAAGTCGGCTTCTACGGAGTAGAAGCTGATGACTGCGGGCCGGACAGGATCATCTGTGATGTCAACGCTGAGAGCATTCTTTGCTTGACGCTTCTTCCCCTTTCACCCGGGGAGGCACTGGGCCTCTTTGAAAAAAAGGGTTGGCAGGCATGCGAAAACCAGGCTTTGTGGGTGTTTCACCCCAACCACAAAGCCATGACTGTGGCAATGACTGCGTAAATCACTTCATCAAAGGGCCACCGCGCTCCGCGCCGTGGTCCTTTCTCTTTGGTTTCTCTTATTTTAATTTTTCTATCAACTCACTTACTTCCTTTGTTTTTTCTTCCAACAGTTGTTGACTATCCGCTTCCAAATTTATACGAAGTAAATTTTGGGTATTGGAACTTCGCACATTAAACCGCCAGTCGGGATAGTTAAAGTCATAACCGTCTACATTGTCTATTTTGGCATCGGCATATTTGGTCTTAATCTCTTCCAAAATATTTTTGTTTTCAAGTTCAAAATTAATTTCTTCACTAATAAAAAACTTTTCGCGTAATGGGACTAAAATTTCGGAGAAAGTTTTATCCGAAGCCGACAATATTTCCAATACCGCCATAAACGGAAATAGCCCGTTATCCAAATAAAAATTATCTTTAAAATAATAATGTCCCGAGGTTTCGTTGCCAAACACGGCATCCTCTTTGGCCATCCGTTCTTTTATAAACGAATGTCCGGCTTTGGTCATAATGGATTGCCCGCCGTTTTTTTCTATAACATAATCTATTACCCGTACAACCCGAGTGTCATGCAAAATTTTGGCTCCCGGATTTTTTTGCAAATAAAATTCGGAAAGCAAAGCATTTATGTATGCCGGGGTAACGAAATTACCGTTTTCGTCAAAAAAGAAACAACGGTCTGCGTCCCCGTCCCAAGCCACGCCAAAATCCGGTTTTAATTTTTTAATGGCTTCAATGGTTTCTCCGCGGTTGGAAGGAAGGAGCGGATCGGAAGGACCTTTGGGAAAATTGCCATCTAAATGGCCGTTAATTACTTCTACAAATTCCACGGGTAAAAGTGTTTTTAATTTGGCAATGGCCGGATTCGCCATACCAAAATTGGCATTTGCCACAATTTTAAACGGTTTGATGTTAGCAACATTAAAAGTTTTTAAAACATGTTTAAAATATTCTACTGTAATGTCTTGTTTTGTAACAATCCCCTGCTTGCCACTTAATACTTGATACTTACTACTTACTACCATATCCCTAATCTCATAAATCCCGCTGTCGCCGGAAATCGGCGCACCTTTTTCCCGTACCATTTTTAGCCCGCCGAATTCTTTGGGGTTATGACTCGCGGTAATTTGAATTCCACCCTGCACAGGCAAAGTCGCGGCCGCAAAATACAACTGGTCGGTAGAAACCAGGCCAATATCTATCACGTTTACACCGGCATCGGTTAAGGCTTTAATTACGGACTCACTAAATTCTTCACCGGAAAGTCGCATGTCGTGGCCAACTACCACAGTTTTGGGCTGGACAAGCTTAACATAAGCCTGACCGATTTTATAAACCAACTCAGCATTAATTTGCGTCGGATAAATTCCGCGAATGTCATAAGCTTTAAATATGGAGGTGTCTATTTGCATAAAAATTTCATCAAATGTTTCTAATTTAAATATTCTTTCAAATTCTTTTTGTTAAAATTATAAAAAACTAAAACTTTTTTCCCTTTATGGGTTAAATAGACTTTCAAAGCCATAAAATCTTTATCGCCATTTGCCCTTGGCTCAACCACGTTGACGTTAACTTTAACTCTGTCTCTTGAAATATCACCAAAAAATGAGACATTGTGAACGCTGGATGAATGAAAGGTTTTTAAACCGCTTCTAAGTTTGTTTGCCACTTCCACCATACTGTCTTTATCTTCGATCCCCGCTCCCGACAAAATAGCAGAAAAAAGTTCTTCACAATAAGGTTCGTTTATACTACCACCACGATCTAAGTCAAAAACTACTTCAACATCAGGAGCATCTTTTTTAAATTCCCCACCTCTAACCCCTTGCTCCCTATGCTCTCGTTCTTGATAATCTTTAAATTGCCAATTTTCTGGTAAATTTGTCATAAAATTTATTATTTTCTTCCTACTCAATAGTACTTTTTTTTAGCTTCAAAGTCAAAAGAAAGAGGCGGCCGTATGGTTAACGGCCGCCTCGCACATCACCTGTAGGTGAGTGCTTGCGGGGAAAGAGTTTACTGAATCGCCGTGACTGCGGCAAGGGCGTCGGCCTTTGCACGATCGGCCTTCACGAAACTGATGCGCTGCCGACGCAAGAAGTTCGATGGCGCACCAACCGGATTACTGGCACTGACGAAAGCGTCACGGAACTGCTTCATGGTTCCGTAGGAGACCGTTTAATTTCTAGTGCCTGACATTGCCATTCTCTGCTATGCTTAAGCCATAAAATCGTGTATTTAGTACTAATTTTAATAATTTTTAACAGAAAGGATAAAAGTAGATGTTAAAAAATTTATCAGCAGCGCTG
>JBBRWU010000046.1:0-9271 GCA_038249015.1 Candidatus Doudnaibacteriota bacterium
AGGCGCTTTGGCAACAAGCCAGTTGCTAACCACCCATGGAAAACTTACGAGCAAAAAGCTTTATCATTAAATCAGGTTTTGGCATAGGTAGGACATTTCTATTTGTGCAGCGCTAGGACATTTCTACTTGTGGTTGACATTGGCCCGGTTTAAGTGGCCCGGTTTAAGCAGGGACAATTATTGTAGCTATGGTAGCAACGCCCACTAAAATCATTAAAATTGTGATTAACCAACCAAAAGAGCGGGCAAACACACCATTTTTACGTTGACCCATTATTTTTTTATTACTACTCATTTGTACTATGAGGATTAGAATTACCGGCGCTACAAGGCCATTAAGTACGGCCGCATAAATTAGCCCTTTAATGGGGTCAATGCCCAAAAAATTTAAACCCATTCCCAAACCCATGGAAATAATAATTACCCCATAAAAAGGGTAGGCTTTTTTTAATTTCCGATATAGGCCTTGCTTCCAGCCCATGGCTTCCGACATGGCATAAGCGGTAGAGCCGGCCAATACCGGTACGGCTAACATCCCGACTCCGATAATTCCGATGGAAAAGAGCAAAAAAGCAAATTGGCCGGCAATGGGTTTTAAAGCGAGAGCCGCCTCTTCCGCGGTTTTAATATCAGTAATGCCGTTTTGGTAAAGTGCCGCAGCGCAGGTGACAATAATAAAAAACATTGTAATGTTGGAAAAAAACATTCCCGACCAGACATCAATGCGCATTTTTTTTATTTCTTTGTTGGTAGTCTCTGACTGGCGAAGTTTAATGGAAGTTTTACCCGACAAAATTTCCTCTTCAACTTCCTGTGAGGTTTGCCAAAAAAATAAATATGGTGAAATAGTGGTGCCTAAAATTGCGCAAATTAAAAAAATCTCATTACGATTAAAAGTGATGTGCGGAACGAAGGTATAAAAAAGCAGGCTTTTCCCGGGTATATTAATAAAAAAAGCCGAAAGGGTATAGGCCAGCAAAATTAAAGCCAGCCATTTTAAATATTTGGCATATTGAGCATAGCTGGTAAAAATTTGTAAAAATAAACTTAAAACAGTAATGCCGATTACTAAAGCATAAAAATTTAAATTAGGATTCAGCAATTGAACCGCTTTGGCCATAGCGCCTAAGTCCGCACCAATGTTAAAGGTGTTGGCAACAAAAAGTAAGCCGGTGCAAAGGTAGAGAACCCAGGCCGGGTAATGCCTACGAATATTGCCAGCCAAGCCCCGCCCCGTAACCAGGCCAATACGCGCGCACATTTCCTGCACCACAGCCATAAGCGGGAATGTAAAAGCCGATAGCCATAATAATTTAAAGCCATAAGCGGCACCGGTTTGGGAATAGGTAGCAATACCGGAAGGATCATCATCGGCAGCGCCGGTAGTTAGTCCGGGTCCCAGCGTGGCCCAGTACTGCCCGGCTTTTTTAGCGGGCTTATTGTTAATTAGTTTTTTTGCCAGTTCACCGGTGGCTTCAATGGTTTTCTCCAATCCTTGGGCCGGGGCACTGGCAATATTTTCTATTATTTTATTGGGCAAGTTTTTGATTTCTAAAATTTTTCTCTTTGCCTAAATTTTACCATAATTTAAAGCGTTTGAGAAATGGCTTGTGGTGACGTTAATCCGATGCGAAAATATTGTCTTTGCCATGTAGGGGCGAGCTTTAGCGGGTCATATGGAATAGTGTTATGGTTGAAAGTTAGCGAATTTAAATCTTAGCATTAAGAATCATCCTTAAGTGTAAGCCTTCCAACCCTTATGCTTTAAATTAGTACCATTGTGAGCGCAAGCGAAATTGCTGGATGTAGTTGCCTGATTTATCAGGCTGGGAATCGCTTATGTAAGGGACTCCTCACTTTGTTCGGAGTGGTTAAATTCCATATGGCCCGCTTTAGCCGCCCGATTTCCCCGATGGTGTCCATCTGGGGATTAAATTGATTTTAAAAAAGGGCGACCCAGACCGGCTCCCACACAAACATCAACCTTAAAATTAATTAAAGCAAATAGGTTGCCTTTATTTTAATTTTTGTTAAAACTCCAAACTCCAATCCCGGACAGTTTGTGACGGCCGTCACAAACTGTCCGGGATTGTTCGAGCTACGGCGGACAGGTAGGCTCGGAATGATATTTTCGTAATCTAAGGCTTTTTGAAAGCTTAGGCTTGACTAGAGTTTTTTTGTTTGTTATGGTATTTAAAGATAAATAAATCAGCAAATGAACGGTATAAACTTCAGTCCAAATTACATCAGTTTTCTGCCCCAGGCCTTTTAGGCATTTGGGGTTATTTTTTTGCCCACTTTATCAATATAATGTAGAGGGCAACCCGCCGAAGCCTCATTGCCCGCCATAGTTTATGTAAAGGCTGGGTGGCGAAGGCGGGTAGCACTTGATTAATACATTATAGAGGATAGCCCGCCTTAGGCAGGCTGTGGCGGATAATTAAGCAATGAATAAGATGATTTCAATTGAAGGTAAAATTGTAAATATAGAAGGCATAACCCGAGGCCGAATTGAAATCGACCACGACGGTTTAATTTTGTCAGTGGGGCCAATAACCGGCAAGGCAGACTTGGTTTTAAAAGACGAACTTATTTTCCCGGGCTTTGTGGATATTCATGTTCATGCCCGGGAATGTACGGACCATTCTTGGGATTACAAGGAAGATTTTTACTCTGCTTCGTCCGCCGCCATTACTGGCGGTGTGGTGGCGTTTGCTGATATGCCCAATAACCCGGTGCCGCCTACGGATGATAAGTCGTATAATGATAAATATCAGCTTGCAAAAAATTCCGCCATTAATGTTGTGCTTTATGCCGGCATTGGTAAGAACAGTAAATTACTGGAACGCAAGGCTCCGTATAAAGTTTTTATGGGCAAATCGGTGGGGGAGTTGTTTTTTAATAATATTTATGAATTGAATCAAGTTTTGCAAAATTTTCAAAACCAATCTGTTAGTTTTCATTGTGAGGATCCGGAAATTTTGGAAAAAAATGCAAATCAACCGACTCACGAATTACGCAGGCCCCGGGAAGCGGAAATCAAAGCTATAGATTTTGTCCTTGAGCTTATTAAAAAATATCAATTACAGGGAAAAATTTGTCACGTTTCAACGGCAGAAGGCTTAAATAAAATTGTGGCGGCAAAAAAGCAGGGTATAAATGTAACTTGTGAAGTTGCTCCGCACCATTTATATTTTGACGAATCGATTTTTGAGGTTGTAGGGGCTGGCCTTGGCCGCCCGTTATTGGTTACGCGGCAGTTTTTACAGGTTAATCCACCCTTGCGTAAAACGTCTGACCAAATGGCATTAATAAAAGGCTTAAAAGACCGCAGTATTGATTATTTAGCAACCGATCACGCACCACATACCGTGGCAGAAAAAGCAAAAGGCCTGCCTACCGGACAGGCAGGAATGTCCGGCATGCCGCATTTGGATACTTACGGCCCGTTTGCTTCTTGGCTAATTCAAGAACATCAGTTTAAGCCCGAAGACATTGCGCGAGTGTGCAGTTTTAATCCGGGAAAATTTTTAAATCAATTTTCGCAAAATAAATACGGCAAAATAGAACCGGGCTTTGCAGGATCGTTAACAATCATTGATATGAATCGGCCTATAAAAATAGAAAAATCAATGCTTAAAACTAAGTGCGCCTGGTCGCCGTTTGAAGGTATGACTTTTCCTGGTAGCGTTGTGTATACTATTATTAAAGGAAAAATTTATGCCAGCTAATTTAATTTTAAAAGACGGCAGTGTCTATCAAGGAGCCTCATTTGGAGCTTCTGTTTCTATTTTCGGTGAAGTGGTTTTTGCTACCGGTATGGTAGGGTATCCGGAGAGTTTAACAGACCCTTCTTATAGAGGGCAAATTTTGGTATTAACTTATCCATTGGTGGGGAATTATGGCGTGCCGGATAAAAAAACTTGGGAGTCGGGAAAAATTCAAGTCGCCGGGTTAATTGTGGCTAACTATATTAACACACCGTCGCATCATTCCAGTACTAGAACTTTAGCGCAGTGGTTAAAGGCGGAAGGTGTGCCGGCTTTGGAAATTGCGGATACACGGAGTTTAACCTTACGCTTGCGTGATAACGGCTGTATGTTAGGAAAAATTAATTTTACTGACTTTATGGAGTACGGAAAAAATGCGGATATACGGAAAAATGCAAGAAAATTTTTTGATAACCTAGAATCCGTATATCCGTATAATCCCTCCGTACTCCGTAAAGATTTTGAAGATCCAAACCTTCGCAACCTAGTCGCTGAAGTATCCGTTAAAAAGCCAAAAATTTTTGGAAAAGGTAAGAAAACTGTTCTCTTGCTTGACTGTGGCATTAAACAAAATATTATCCGTGAATTGGTTAAAAGAAATGTCAGAGTAATTCAGGTGCCCTGGGATTTTGATCCAATTGCAAAAAAAATTAAATTTCACGGGTTGTTAATTTCCAACGGCCCTGGAGATCCGAAAATGTGCGGACAAACAATAGAAACGGTAAAAAAAGTTATGGCAAAAAAAATTCCTACTTTTGGTATTTGCCTGGGTAATCAAATTTTGGCGCTGGCCTCCGGCGGAGATACGGCAAAAATGAAGTTTGGTCATCGCGGGCAAAACCAACCGGTAAAACTTTTAGGCACCAAAAAATGTTTTTTGACCACGCAAAATCACGGGTTTGAAGTAAAGAAAGTTCCGAGCGGATTTAAGCCGTGGTTTGAAAATTTAAACGATCACACCAACGAAGGTATTATTCATAAATCCTTGCCGTTTTGTTCCGTACAATTCCACCCCGAGGCTTGTCCCGGCCCAAGTGATACCGCATGGTTGTTTGATGAATTCATAAAAAAGATTTAAGTGTGGTTGGTCGATTCATCGATTGTTAAAAAAATAATACAAAAATGAGTTAGCTACATTTTCCATACTTATGACAAATAAAATTAAAAAAGTTATATTGCTCGGTTCCGGAGCGCTGAAAATCGGCGAGGCCGGTGAGTTTGACTATTCCGGTTCGCAGGCGCTGAAAGCTCTTAAAGAGGAAAAAATAAAAACAGTCTTGGTTAACCCCAATATTGCGACTTTTCAAACCTCAAAAAATATGGCAGATGAAGTATATTTTTTGCCGATTACCGATTATTTCGTGGAAAAAATTATTGCCAAGGAAAAACCGGACGGCATATTGCTTTCTTTTGGCGGACAAACAGCGCTAAATTGCGGGCTATCTTTGGAGAAAAAAGGCATATTAAAAAAATACCGCGTTAAGGTTCTTGGTACGCCGACTAGTGCCATTATGCTGACTGAAGACAGGCAAATGTTTGCCGATCATTTAAAAACTTTAAATATTCCCGTCCCAAAAAGTTCGGCGGCTACCAACCTAAATCAAGCTCTGAGCATAGCTAAAAAAATCGGTTATCCTTTAATGGTACGCGCGGCTTTTGCGCTGGGTGGGCAAAAATCCGGAGTGGCTAGAAATCAAAAACAATTGGAAGAACTGGTGCAAGGCGCGTTGGCAATTAGTCCTCAGGTCTTGGTTGAACAATATTTGCACCATTATAAAGAAGTGGAATACGAAGTGGTACGCGATTGTTTTGACAACTGTGTCACGGTTTGCAATATGGAAAATTTTGACCCGCTGGGAATTCACACCGGTGACTCCATTGTGGTTGCCCCCAGCCAAACTTTAAACAATTATGAATATCATACTTTGCGGAAAGCCAGTACTAAAATTGTTAAAAGTCTTGGTATTATTGGCGAGTGTAATGTTCAGTATGCTTTAAATCCTAAATTAGTAAACGGTAAAATTGATTTTCGGGTTATAGAAGTTAATGCCAGGCTTTCCCGTTCAAGCGCCTTAGCTTCCAAAGCCACCGGCTACCCGTTGGCTTACGTAGCCGCGAAATTAGCTTTAGGCAAAAGTCTGGACCAAGTACAGAACCTGGTAACCAAGTCCACCCAAAGTTTTTTTGAGCCGGCTATGGATTATTTGGTGGTAAAATTTCCGCGCTGGGATTTGGAAAAGTTTAAAGGCGCGGAAGAAAAAATTGGCTCGGCAATGAAATCGGTCGGTGAGGTAATGGCCATAGGTCGAAGTTTTGAAGAAGCTTTGCAAAAAGCGGTGCGTATGCAGTCGGGAAATGTGGAAAGCGTTACCGATAACGGCTTGCCGGAAAGTTTGAAAGAACTTAAAGTTTATTTAACTCAGGCTACACCCAAACGACTTTATGCCGTTGCCGCGGCTTTAAATAAGGGGATGACGGTCGGCGCAATCCATAAACTGACGGGGATTGATCCGTGGTTTTTACACCGGATAAAAAATATTGTAGTTGCGGAAAAAGAATTCCGAAAAAATATAACCTCCCCTAGTCTCTCTTTTAAGAAGGAGGGGGAGGGGCCCATTCTTCCCCTTTCAAAGGGGAGGCTAGGTGGGGTTATTAATCACGTTGATCTATTACACCTCAAGCAACTCGGCTTTTCCGATAAAAAAATCGGGCAATTGTGCGGTAAGAGTGAGTTGGAAATCAGAAAAATCAGAAAAGATTTGGGAATTAAACCGGCTATTTTTCAGGTGGACACCTTGGCAGGAGAAGCTCCGGCCAAAACCAATTACTTGTATTTAACTTATTTGGGTAACCATATGGATGCCAAACCGATTGGTAAAAACGGTGTAATGGTATTGGGTAGCGGACCATACCACATTGGCTCAAGCGTGGAGTTTGATTGGTCTGCGGTCAATACCGCTTTAGCTTTAAAAAAATATGGTCGGAAGTCCATAATAATAAACTGCAATCCGGAAACCGTGTCCACCGATTACGATATGTCCGATAGATTATATTTTGAAAATATATCCTTTGAAACCGTAGCTGATATTTATGAATACGAAAAGCCCGAAGGAGTTATTGTTTCCGTGGGCGGACAAAAACCGAATAATTTGGCAAAAAAATTGTCCAAAGCGGGTTTTAAATTGTTGGGGACTTCCGCGGAAAATATTGATCGCGCGGAAGACCGGAATAAATTTTCCGCCATGCTGGACAGGTTAAAAATTTTACAACCCCAATGGCAAAGTTTTTCTAATTTGAGCGAGGCGGAAAAATTTGCCGGTAAAGTGGGTTTTCCAGTGTTGGTGCGCCCCTCTTACGTGCTGTCCGGTAGTGCTATGAGCGTATGTTATAATTCACGCGAACTACTGGATTTTGCCGGTAAGGCGGCAATTTTAGGCTCCGAACATCCGGTCACAATTTCCAAATTTGTAGAAAACGCCAAAGAGCTGGAATTTGATGCTGTCGCGCAAAACGGCCGGGTAATAATTTATGCTATTTCCGAACATGTGGAAAATGCCGGCGTACATAGCGGGGATGCTACTATTGTTTATCCGACGCAACGAGTCTATGCCTCTACAGAATATCAGCTACAGGAAATTTCTAAAAAAATAGCCAAAGAGCTTAAGGTTACCGGACCGTTTAATATTCAATTTTTGGTTAAAGACAACATTCCTTATGTTATAGAAGTTAACCTTAGAGCCAGCCGAACTTTTCCGTTACTGTCCAAAGCTTTGGACGTGAATTTACCCGCAATGGCTGTGGATGCGTTTTATGGCAAAGCCAAAAAATATCAATTTGAATACCCGAGCTTGGTGGTGGTTAAGAGTCCGCAATTTTCTTTTGCCCGGCTTTCCGGCGCGGATCCGATTTTACGGGTAGAAATGTCTTCAACTGGTGAAGTTGCGGCTTTCGGCGCGAGTTATGATGAAGCGCTAATTAAATCTGTTCTCAGTGCGAACAGTTTTGAGTTTAGTAAAAAATCAGTATTGCTGTCCTTGGGTGGGCAGATGAATAAAATAAAATTTTTGGAAGCTGCACAAATTTTAAGAGATTTGAATTATCAAATTTTTGCCACCGACACAACGGCAGAATTTTTAACCCAGCAGGGAGTTGCTTGCCAAGTGGTGAGCAAGGCTTCGGAAGTCGGAAATAAAAAGACAAAATTAAATAAGATTTCGAATTTTCTGGAGGTTCTGCAAAATAAACAAGTGGCTTTTGTGGTAAACTTAAGTCAGAGGGGGGTAAAGACAGACGAAAATACCGCAGTCAGGCATTTAACCGACGGCTTTAAAATTCGTCGAGCAAGTGTAGATAATCAAGTGCCGTTGTTTACCGATTTACATTTAGCCAGAGCTTTTATTAAAGCCTTAAAGCATCTTGGCCTAAAAGATTTGGAAATAAAGTCATATAGGGAATATTTAGCAAACTAAGAGTTTCCACTATTATACTATTTATGCATATTCTTACCGCACAACAATTTTCTAAGCCGGAGTTGGAAACCATTTTAGCGCTTGCCGAAAAAATGGAAGCGCAGTGTAGCACGGGCGAGGTAGAAAAAATTTTAAAAGATAAAATCGTAGCCTGCATATTTTTTGAACCCTCAACCCGCACTCGTTTGTCGTTTGAGTCTGCGGCCTTGCGTTTGGGCGCCGGAGTTATTGGGGCGGAAAATGCGGCAACCAATTCTTCCGCCAGCAAAGGAGAAACTATTGAAGATACGGCGCGGATTGTCAGCGGTTACGCGGATATTATTGTAATGCGCCACCCCAAAGAATATCATGTGGAAGCGGCATCAAAAGTTATTCAAACCCCGATTATTAATGCCGGAGACGGTGCTAACCAGCATCCCACACAGGCTTTAATGGACGTTTATACTATAAAGCATGAACTCAAGCGTTTAGAAAATTTACACGTGGTTTTTGTGGGGGATTTACTTAACGGCCGAACTTTACATTCCTTGGTGCCGTTGCTTTCTTTGTACAGCGGGAATAAATTTTATTTTGTTTCTCCTAAGAGTTTAATGTTGCCGGAAAGTTTTAAGCGGGAACTAACAAAGAAAAATATTTTGTTTGAAGAATCCCAAAAATTGGAAGACTGTTTAAAGTTTGCCGATGTAATTTATATGACCAGAGTGCAAAAAGAGCGCTTTACCGATTTGGCGGAATTTGATAAAGTGAAAAATTCCTTTGTTTTAAAGCCTGAACATCTACGGGAACTAAAACCGGATAGTATTATTCTGCACCCCTTGCCTCGGGTTAACGAAATAGATTTTTCCGTGGATTTAGACAGCCGAGCCGCGTATTTTCGCCAAGCGCAAAACGGTCTTTATGTCCGGATGGCAATTTTACAATACGCCTTGGGCACAAAGACAGAGCAGGGGACTAACTAATCATTCTTTATTAGCATTTTAGATGCATATGCATCTAAAATGCTAATAAAGAATGATTAAATAAAGTTTAAAT
>JBBRWU010000047.1:0-9024 GCA_038249015.1 Candidatus Doudnaibacteriota bacterium
TATAAAATTCAATTCGTATTTTTACCCTCAAAAAGATCGAAAACCCTAGGAAATCAAGAATTGTGATCGACAGTGAACTATTTTTACCGCTTTCCGATAAAATTTTTGCCGGAAAAAAGCACTAGAGATTAAACGCTTACGAAGACCGACATCGCAATCGCATTCTTGACGTTAAGTCTATTCTGCATTTTGGCCTCCTTAGTGCCGTACTGTATAGTATAGCAAACGGCAATCCAACCACACTTCGTGGTTTTTCTGATATATGAAATAGAGTTATAAAATCTTTATATGTTATTAAAATTACTCTTCCACGATTTTTGCAAGAATTTCTAAATACTTATTCGAAATCCTTCCCAGCTCCGAATCTGAAAAACCTTTTAAATCTTCCAAATCCAATTTTTTTGAATCTAAAAGATTTGCGTCTAATCCCAAATTATCTAAAATTCGGGGTTTTACCACACCTTCTTCAGCTGCCGATTTAATAGCGCTCATTATAGTGCCGAGACAAAAATCTTTTGCTTCCAAAATTGCCTCTACCCTGTCTCTCTGGGAATCCAGTTTGATTTTATAAATACCACCCGGAATTATTGGCGGCACAGGGTCATCTTTAAAATTTCCCAGCCGTGTTTTTATTGCTTCTATTTGTCTCTTATATTCTATCAAAGCAATATTTAAAGTATGTAACAAGTCTTTAAGAGTACTCTGGTGGCGTTCTTCAGTGCCGTCTTTGAATTTATCAAAAAGAGCCTCTACAGTTATCGGCTCACCTGCCACGACCTTGCCGTCTTTAATCCGCGCATTGTAAATTACACTTTTAAGGCTTAGCACTCCCTTGTCTACCAAAAATTGATAATTTGTCAGACACTGTTTACACGGATAAACTACATCATGGTTATAAGTATCCGCTTCGCGCGTATTTTGAGCTTCCGAAACCGTTACTATAGCTACAATGACTCCCAAATCTTCTTTCTCCATTTCTTCCGTCGGTTCAGCTTGAATTTTCCCCGGATAGCCAACCCCCAAAGCATTTTCCAAAACGTTCATTTCTCCGCATTTCCTGCTCGGATAATCAAGCATATCACCCTTTTCAGGCTTATTATTAGCGCCTGTATAAATGGCCGGTTGGGATAAATCCAAATTCTTACCCAAAGCCAAAATAGTGCAACCTATGTGCATCTTAGGCTTTCTCTTTTCATCGTCCCAATGAACGGCTCTTTCTTCAGCCGAAATTGCAGAACTTACCAAGCTGTCTTGATACTTATCAAAAAGACTCCTCATCGCGCTTTCTACTTCCGAGGGAATTTTTTGATTTTCAAAATTGATTTTTTGAAGTTCGTGGAGCATTTTATTTTCTATTATCTTCGCCTTCCCCAATCTGTTGTCGCCACATGGCATAGTACAAACCTTTTTGTTCCAAGAGTTGCTGATGCTGTCCGGTTTCCGAAACTTGCCCTTTTTCCAAAACATAAATCCTGTCCGCGTGCATAATCGTAGAAAGCCTATGGGCAATCAGTACGGTAATCTGGTTTTGGTTCTTACTTAAATTGCGAATGGTTTCGGTAATTTGCTGTTCGGTTATGGAATCTAAACTAGAGGTAGCTTCGTCAAAAACTAATAATTTAGGTTTTCGCAATAATGCCCGCGCAATGGACAAGCGTTGTTTTTCTCCGCCACTGACTTTAACCCCCCCTTCGCCAATAACGGTATCTAAACCTTGTGAAGCTCTTTGCATTAAGCTGTATGCTGCCGAACGGTCTAACACGTCTCGCAACTCGGCATCGGTTGCATTTGGATTAACAAACTTTAAATTATCTCGAATGCTCCCGGCAAACACCTGAGTATCCTGAGTAACCAGCCCAATTTGTGTTCGTAAACTTTCCAAATCCGCATCATTTAAATTTACATTATTATAATTCACCTGTCCGGTTTGCGGGCGGTACAAGCCAACCAATAATTTTACCAACGTGGTCTTACCGCTACCTGAGGGACCCACAAAAGCTATGGTGTCGCCAGAGTTGGCATAAAAATTAATTCCCAAAAGAGCGGGGCGCGTGGCGGAAACATGCTGAAAAACCACATCTTGAAAGTCAATTTTTTTAAGTGATCCAATAGATTTCGGGTTTGGACTTTGAGGTTCTTTTGGTGTATCCAAAATTTTGTTAAAGTTGTCCAAACTGGCCTGAGCTTCGCGATAGGAATTAACCACATCCCCCAACTGTTGAAGCGGATTAAACAAAAAGAAAGAATAAATCCACAATGAAAAGAATTCGCCCAAAGTAATGCCTCGGGTATAAACCAAATACATCATCACAAATAAAATAACAGTGCGAAGCAAATTAACCAAAGTCCCCTGCACAAAACTCAAGGTCCGGACATATTTTACTTTTTCTAATTCCAATTTTAAAATTTCTTCCGTAGTGCCATTAAGTCGGCCTATTTCCGCTCCCGAAAGCCCCATAGACTTTACCAATTCAATATTACGCAGACTCTCCGTGGTGCTTCCGGCAAGGGCCGTGGTTTGCGCCACAATTTTAATTTGTACAGTTTTAATTTTTTTGCTAAGTAGCGTGGTAGCAATGGAAAGAATCGGCACCATCGCCAAATAAACAGCCGCCACAACCCAATTAACTAAAAAAGCGTAAATAATTACAAAAATAAAACCGATCGCGCTAAAAAATAAGACATTTACAAAATTTGTTATTAAATTTTGGATATCCAGCCTGACTCGTTGAAGTTTTTCCAGCGTTTCTCCGCTTCTCTGATCTTCAAAAACTTCATACGGAAGTTTTAAGCTATGTTCAAGTCCGTCCGTGTACATTTTTGCCCCCAAACGCTGGACTACGGTATTTAAAAAGAAATCCTGAAAATTTTTAGCAATGCGGGAAATTAACGCCGTACCCATTGAAAGTAATAATAGCAACCCGACCCCACGGAAAAACTGCATACGGGTAAGCTCGCCGAACTTGGTAACATAGTTGTCCATAATCAGCCGAAATACGTAGGGGTCAAGTAAGGAAAAAATCTGATTAATCGCTGCCAAAAACATGGCAAAAGCCAACAGTTTCCAATATTTTTTTAAATATTTAAGTAAAATCTTCATTTAAGGCTATTTTAGAATGAATTGACTGGCAAAAGTAACAACTACGGCACCGGCAATAAAAACAGCCGAGCCTCGCAAAAACCATTTGGAAAAGCCCTTGGAAATAAATTCTTCGCCCATAATCTCCTTGTTTTCTGAAAAGCGAATTAAAAAATAAAATACCACAGGCAAAATTGCACCGTTTAAATAATTCGCGTAAAGGGTTAGGCCAAACAAATTAATTTGCGGGAACAGCGCCACAAAAAGTCCGAGGATAATTTGCAAAATAAAAAAAGTGTAAAAAACCCGACCCTTACCGAAACTGGCATTTAAGGTCCGTTCGTAGCCAAATAATTCCGTAAAAACATATGCCGTGGCCAAAGGTACAATAATTAACCCGAGCAACGAAGCAGCCAAAAGACCGGTGGCAAACAAAATATATGAAAAATTTCCTGCGAGCGGGCGAATAGCCAAGGCTGCGGTTTGCGCGTCGGTAATAACCGTATGATTGGCAAATAAGGTGTAAGTTACCGCAATGGCAATCATCCAAGAAAAGACATTGGTTAAAATTGAGCCAAAATAAACTTCTGCACGCTGTTCTTTTAATTGTTCCGGCTTAATCCCTTTGTCGGCAACAAAACTATTTATAAAAAACTGGCCCCAGGCTGTAATCGTGGTTCCGAGTACGGCAATTAGGGTAAACCAATAATTTAAATTCCCCACCAAGTGCCTTTCCGGAAAAATTAAACTATGTCTTAGAGCCTCAGCCCAATCCGGCTTTGCTAAAAGCGCGGAAACAATATATGTAACATAAAATAATATGGTTACTAAAAAAATCCGTTGGAGATTTTTATAATTTAAAAATACCACGGCTAAAATTAAACCGGTACAAACCAACAACAATAAACCCTGCCAATGCATCCAAGCAATCCACCAGGGCAAATTAAACAGCTGGACGGCAGATTTTAAACCGGCGACATTCTGTAAAATAACACTTTGATTTGCTAAAAAATATACAGCAAACAATATCACCGAAACTCTGACTCCGTAATGCTCACGAATTAAATCCCCTAAGCCTTTACCGGTAACAATGGCAATTCGCGCACCGATTTCCTGGGTAACTCCTAATAATATAGTGGTTAAAATAACAAAATATTGCGAACTCATACCATACAAAGAAGCAGCCACCGAATAAGTCGCCACTCCGGAAGCGTCATTGTCGGCTATGGCCGTAATTAACCCCGGGCCCAAAACCGCCAAAAATATCAAGATTCTAGGTTTATTTCTTTGCCAAAATTTTTTCATGAAAAAATTTTACGCCGTAGGAAACATTTGCCGCATAATGTCGTCAATCGCTACCACGCCAACTAATTTTTTATCTTTATCCAACACTGCGGCAGAATATAAATTATATTTGGTCATTAACTTCATAATTCTTTCTATTTTGTCTTCTGTCTTTAAAGCGGAAGCTTTGGAAAAACGCTTGGCTAAATGCCCCATAGTGGTATCTGGCTCCGCAATAATAATCCTTCTTAAAGAAACTACTCCGTAAAAATTGCCTTCTCCGTCAACCACATAAATATACATAATAGAGCGATAACCGTCGGAAATTTTTTTAATAGTTTCTAAAATTCCACGAACCGTTGTTTCCGGGGGGCAACTAATGTAATCCACGGTCATTAAACCGCCGGCGGTATTGTCCGGATAAGCCAACAATCCGCGCACACTTTGCGCCTTTAAACCGGCAACTTGCGATAAAAATTCCCCGGACTCTTTAGAAGAAAAAGTCTTCACCAAGTCAGCCAACTCATCGCTGGACATTTGGGACATAATTTTTCCGGCACTTTCCGGCCCTAAGTATTTAATTAAAATTGTTTGTAAAGCCGGCTCAACTTCTTCAAGTACCTTGGCTGCCTCGCGGGAGTCTAAAGCCGCCAATAAACTACTGCCGTACTTTACATCCAACTCTTCCACAATGTTGGCTAAGTCCGCCGGGTGCAAATGCCTTAAATCCCCGGCAGCGGTATTTAATTCCAAACCTTTTTTACTATCTACCAAAGTTGCTTGTCGCCAATCAATTAATGAAACATCGAAGGGTTTACCTAAAACTGTTCCAGCCAAACCCAAACGCCTTAAGATACCTTTAAAACTGGAGTCAATCCCCAACACACAAACTTTATTTTCAAAATTACCAATTCGCAAATCGTTAACTCGAACCACTCGGGTTCCGACAACATCTACAATTTGTTTGTCTAAAACCTCTTTTTTCAAATAAACAAATTGTCCTTTGGGTAAATTGTCTTGCACAGCTTTACCAAACAAATTTTTTAAAGAAATTTCACTGCTATTAAAATTTGCTACAAACTCATACGGCACAAATTTAATGCCATTTTTAGATTTTACGACTAAAAACTCCAACGGGGCAAAAGAACCCGCTTTGGTGGAAATTAAAATATCCTGCAATTTACCCACGGAGTCGTCGGAGCTGTCTGTAATAGTATTATTTAACAATTCACTAATGTATGGCATAGGCGCAATTTAAAAAATGCAAAAAAACAACTTTTGCCTTATATATGTAATGCTTAGGCTCAAACTAATAATTTATTATTACATACCGGTCAAGATTTGACCAGTATGTTAAATTTAATCGCTAATCAACTTTTTACCAATTAAAGAGACTACGGTTACAACAAGCGAACCCCAAAAAGCGGGCCAGAAACCGGCAACAGAAAAACCCTTTACAAAACTGGCGGCCCAAAACATTAAAGCATTAATCACTAAAAAAAACATCCCAAAAGTAACCACACTAAGTGGCAAGGTCAAAACCTTTAAAATTGCTCCGATGCTAATATTTAACAACCCTAAAACCAAAGCCACCAATACTGCCACCCAAAAACTGGCAATGACAATACCCGGCACTATGGAAGCGGCGGTGATTACCCCTAAAGCCGTAAATAACACCCTTAAAATAAATTTCATAAGCAAATGGTTAATTTTAGCTTATTATACCACTTTTTCACACAATTTGGAGAAAAGGCAAAATTTTAAAATTTCATTCTTTCTCAAAAATCCGGATGAACCAATTTTTAATAACCTGCACTAAAAACATATAAGCAATCAACATAACGGATAAAATCCAAAAATACAAACCGGGCATACGGACAAACCCAAAAAATGCGGCTAACGGAGAGTAAGGAATATACATTCCAACACTTAAAACCAGCAAAGTTGTTAAAACTAAATATTTACTCGGTCTACTTTCCAAAAAGGGAATTTTCCGGGTACGAATTACGTAAACCACCAAAATTTGACTAAACAAAGATTCAATAAACCACCCGGTCTGAAACAAATTTTGGTAAATATAGCCTTGAAACACCCACCACATTACCCCGAATGTTATAAAGTCAAACAAAGAACTTACAGGGCCGACAGTAACCATATACTTTTTTATCAAATCAATCCGCCACGGCCTCGGCTTTTCAACGTATTCATTATCTACAGAATCTGTCGGAATACCTATCTGCGACAAATCATACAGAAAATTGTTAAGCAAAATTTGTACCGGGAGCATGGGCAAAAAAGGCAAAAACAAACTTGCGCCCGTCATTGAAAGCATGTTGCCAAAATTTGAACTGCTACTCATTCGAATATATTTAATGATATTCCCAAAAACTTTTCTGCCTTCCACCACGCCTTCGTTTAAAACTGCCAAATCTTTTTCAAGCAAAATTATACTTGCGGACTCTCTGGCCACTTCTGCGGCATTATTAACCGAGATACCTACATCCGCAATTTTAAGTGCGGGGGCGTCATTTATTCCATCTCCCATAAACCCTACTGTATGCCCATTTTTCTGTAAAATTTGAATAACTCTCTGTTTCTGCATAGGAAGCATTCTGGAAAAAATATTAGTTTTTTCCACGGCCAAAGCAAGTTCACTGTCGGACATTTTTTCTATCAACTCACCCGTAAGTATTTCGTCTACCCTAAGCCCAATGTCACCACAGATTTTTTTGGTCACCAGCTCATTGTCGCCCGTAATAATAATTATTCTAATTCCGACTTTTTCCAAAGAATCAAGCGCTTGTTTGGCATCCGGTTTGGCCGGATCCAGAAAAGCCATAAAACCTTTCAGTATCAAATCCTGCTCATCTGACGTAGAAAAACTTTTCTTTTCACTTTGAAATTTTTTATATCCCAAAGCCAAAACTCTAAAACCTTGGCTGCTTAAATCCTGGTATACCGCTTCTATTTTTTTCAAAACTTCTCCCTCTAATAACTCTTGGCCATTTCCGCTTTCATATTTTGAACAACGTTTAAATATTTCTTCCGGCGCTCCTTTACTCACCAATAAATAACCGTCGGTAGGGTCCGAAACCACAACAGACATAATCTTTCGACTGAAGTCAAAAGGAATTTCATCTATCTTATTCATGGCCTGTAAATGAGGTTTGTCGTGTTTTAAAACAGCTTTGTCCAATAAGTTCTTTAAACCGGTCTGGTAATAACTATTTATAAATCCGTATTCAAACACCTCTTCCGATTCTTTTCCAAAAACGTTTGTATGTTTTTCTAAAACCACTTCATCGAGAGTTAAGGTACCGGTTTTGTCGGTACACAAAACATCCATAGCCCCAAAATTTTGTATGGAGTCAAGTTTTTTTACCACCACTTTTTTCTTGGACATGAGCAAAGCGCCCTTGGAAAGATTAATCGTCACGATCATTGGCAAAGTCTCCGGGGCAATACCCACAGCCACGGCCAAAGCGAAAACTAAACTTTCAAAAAAATTGTGCTTAGTGAAAAAATTAATCCCTAAAATTAAGACAACCATGGCCAAGATTGCCCAAATCATCATCCAAGTGAAACTTTTAATACCTTTATCAAAACTGGTCTCTATTTGATTTTGATTTAAGCTTTCAGAAATTTTACCAAACTCCGTGTATTGCCCGGTATGATAAACTACACCCAGCCCGGTGCCGCTAACTACAGACGAACCCATAAAAATTAAATTTTTGGCCTTGGTTAAATTTTTACCTACCGAAACTGGATCTATATTTTTTTCAATAGGCAAAGATTCTCCCGTTAAACTTGACTCGCTCAAATATAAATCGTTGGCGGAAAAAAGACGTATATCTGCCGGTACAATATCCCCCGCAGACAAACTAACTACGTCCCCCGGAACAACATCCCGAGTATTTATTTCTTTGGGAACTCCCTGACGGAGTACCAAAGTGGTTACCCTAACCAATGAATTAAGTTTTTCCACGGCTTTTTCCGCACGATGCTCCTGAAAAAAAGAGAATAGTGCACTCATGAATGCCATCGCAAAAATTATTATTGCACTAAACCTATCACTAAAAAAATACGAAAACACCCCAATGACAAGAAGTAGGATAATCAGTGGGTTTGCAAACTCCATCAAAACTTCATGAAGTAATTTTCTTTTTTTACGATTAATCGGCTGATTATACCCGTATTTAAATAGTCTCCTACCGGCTTCTTTGTTTGTAAGTCCGGCTTCAGAAGACTTAAGTTTATTTAATATAACCCCCGTAGGCCCACCGGCAATTTCAAAGTCCCAACTTTGGGGCATATTTAAATACAAATTCTGTTTTTTGAATAAACTGTATAATCTAAGTGCCATTTTAAAAAAATTTACTGCTTATCAATTAATTTATATCATCTTTTTAACCATAACTACCCAACCTTCTGAAATAAATTCAATTTTACTATATTATAACATTGTATTGGTCAACTTAATAAAAATCAACAAAACTCCAATAGGTAGCGGCTAACTTTGGTATGAAACCAAACCCCCTCAGAGAATAATTTCAAACCGTCGGTTAATTATTTGATAAACTTTTCCTTGCGACTCGGAAGTAATTATAATCATAGTTGTTTCAAGGTTTAATGTAACAAGGACGTATTGGTTTAAGTAAGCA
>JBBRWU010000048.1:0-8937 GCA_038249015.1 Candidatus Doudnaibacteriota bacterium
GCAAGAAGGAATTACGAAATGTTTCGTCCAGATTTCTGAAAATTTTTTCCAATTCGATTTCAATTGTCAAAATACCTCTGAATAAAGGTTTCCCGGAGTCTAAATAAATCGGGAAGATCAACAACTTCGGCTCGCTCTATGTCGCTAATAAAATGACTCCGGTAATCTACCGGAGTCATTTTATTAAGCAACCATTAATCCATTATAAATATTTTTGTTGACTAAGGCCCGCACTTAATTGTTTTTGGCGAACCGCTCAAAAGCGGGTTGTCTCCGCCGCCAATTGTATTAACTGCATAAGCATAAATGGTGTGAGTTTTGCCGTCTTTTAAAGCATCGGGAATAACATATCTCCAACCGTGATCAATTGTCCCGGCAGATTTATATAACCCGGCTATATACGGACTGGCATCGGGTCTGGGCATATTATTGGCCAAGACTGCCGCGTACGCAAAACCTCCTCCGGCAATATAATCCACATATAAATGCACCATAACCGGACTATTCACATCATCTCCGTCCACTGCCCAACCGATTAAATTTTGGCACATACTAGGCCACTCCCCGTCAAAACTACCAATCGGGCTATTCGAAGTGGTAATGGGCGAAGGGACTACCACAGGGATTACGGTAACAGTTACGCTCTTGGTCACAATTTGCCCAATGCTGTTTCTGGCAGTTAAGGTATAGGTTTCGGTAGCAGTGGGCGAAACAGACCGGCTGTTGCCCACCACAGTGCCAATCCCGCTACTTAAAATTGTGGTGATGGCGCCGGTAACTGTCCAAGATAAAGTGGCAGATTGTCCGGCGGTTATAGTGCTGGGGGAAGCAGTAAAAGAAGAAATCACCGGAAAAGCAGGAGTGACAACAACAGCCGGATCCGCAACCGTCACATTAAAACCATTACTAGACCCACCGCCTCTGCCATCATTAACATAGACTTTAATAACATACGAGCCTGCTTTCATCCATGTATGCATTACGCCTATTGGAGAGCCTGATTTTGCCATGGATGTTGAGGGTGCAGTATTATCCCCCCAAAAAATATCATAGGTTAAATTGTCATTTTCGGCATCAGTAGCTATAAAATTAAATTGTTGCGTTGTAGCGGTCGGAATATTTCCGCTTGGGCTCAGTGACATTATTGGCGCGGAAGGAGTTGTATTAGTATTATTTACAACTGGGATAGGATCTGTAAAAGAAGTTAAAAATCCAAAATTGGAAGAAATTGCCGCACCCGAATTTTTTCCGGCCGGAGTAATTCTAATTTGATATCCCGAGTTAGAACTAAACTTTGGCGAAGAAGCAGACCAAACATATGAACCGGTATTTATAACATTCGCGGCAATATTTTGCTCCTGACCGCTACAAGCTATTCCATTTGCAGACTGTACACAGGAAACCAAATCTATATTTACATAATAAACGGTTTTATCTAATATTTCCCATTTAATTGTGTAGGGTTTAGCTGTTTCTGCATATCCGCCCGACGGGGCAATAATTTTAACAGCTGACATAGTGCCGGTTGTTGAAACCGCCTGTCCCATTAGACCCAAACCGCTCGGAATTGACTGCCCGGAAGAAACAAGAGTACCGTTTATTTGGTCTATTGTTATAATGACCTGATTATCTAAACTGGCCGAACTCAGTACATCCGCGTAAGCATCCACAATAATTTTACTATTGGCCGGAATGGTTAAACCTTGTGCCGAAGGAGCAAAATAAATGGTTGTTCCGGGGGCGGGATTTATACTGATGGCGCCAATGGCAGTTGCTCCCACTTTCATTTGTAAATTCTGAAAATACTTAATTTCGTTTGGCACCTTAAATCCAATATAACCAAACTTAATATCACTTGCATTATTATTTGAAATAATAAATGAAGCAATTTTTTGACTTGTTGTTCCCGGGGTAACCTTTATTGGCGAGGCCACCGCGCTATTTAAAGCTATTGAAATATCTACCGGTGCAGAGGGTTGGTTTACGGTACTTTTTAAAGTCATTGTTGACCTGTTATCGGTAGCCTTTGACCACCATCCCGGTATTGAATCAGCCAAAGTTTGTAATTTTTGGAGTTGTGTTTGAGTTGCCGATGCCCCCTTTGGTGTTAGCAAAACCAAAGCCATTTTAAAATCTTTTTGTCCGCCAGGTGAATTGTAACTGCCATTTATAACATCATCAATGGTTAAATAACCGGCAATTTTACTGGGGGACTTTACTTCTTCACCTTTTCCTAAAACTGTGTACTTGTAAGCAGACGCTTCTTGCTTAGAATAAAAACCTGCCATATACATTAAAAATGGATCTAGTCTAACCTTTGTCATTTCACAATTATCGATTACAGCCGGACCTGCAGTGCCATCACCATTATCTTTCCAATTTTTTTCACAGTTTCCATTCAAAAGTGGATATGGCATAAGCACATTTCTGGCCCAGTGTGCCGTTCCATCATCAACATACAACCCGCGCATTAAATTATTATTCAAATGTATGCCCCATGAATGAGCAATTTCATGAACCACCACCCAATTAAAACTATTCTGACTGTTTACATCGCCGGGTATAAAAGTATCGATACCACCTAATTGCTCAAAAGCAAAATGTTTTTTGCCATTGCCAAAATTTGCATTATTAGGGTAAGCTCCGCCAAAAGGAGGTTCGTTTCCAACATCATACCCCGGAACCACCATTAACATATCGTAGTCCCCTTTATACTGACCATCAAGCTTTTGAGCCAAATCTATTGTGCTCGACTGATAAGTTTTACGCATTGAACCGTCGTCTTCAACATAAAAAACTGATAAGTCCGGCCGAACCTGACGGAAAGTAGATGTTGTTGGTAACGGAGGAAAATTGTATCCATATGAAGGAGTTGGGGAAGGTGTTGGTGTAGGAGCAGGTTTAGGAAGTGTTGCTGAACAAATAAACCCGCAAGAAGGAGAGGTGCGACCCACTGAGGTGCCGTCCGGGCACATATAGGTGTCTTGAGTACAGGCCACCGGTTCTTTTTTAGGTGCTACCGGGGCGGTAATACTTATGTCCTTTAAACGATACAAACGATTGGCATATTTTCGGTACAAAACAAAGTTATAAGTTTGTCCCGGCATTAAATCGTAGCCGATGTAACCGCTACCGTTCCCCGAAATATTATCCATAAAGGCCCAGCTGTTTACTTTTACCGCGCCCACCACGCCATTTTGCAACATATAGTCAACCTTTACCTGCCACCCGGAACCGGCATAGCCAATGAGTTGATAATTTAAACAGTTGGCGGTATTTTTTTGACAAACCGGCTGGTTGTAGCCGTAAGTTGCCACACCCAAAACTTTGCCCGGAACTACTTTTTGGTAATTTACTTCCTGAGCAAAAGTCTGCGAGGTGGAAATTTCCGCGTAGCTGACTTGCGTAATCACTCCGACGGAAACGGCTACAAACAAAATAAAAGCCAAGGCAGTAACCGAACTAATATTCGCATCCGCCAAGGCTGTTAAAAATTGTTTGACCAAACCGAAAGAGGATTGGCTTTGCGCACCGGCACCAACGGAAGACTTAACACTTTGCCTCCGGTAGACGTAGGGGTTCATATAACACCTTTGCAAAACCGCAAAAAGTTAAGTTTTGTAACTTTTGCTGATTTTGTATTTAATTTTATTTTTGTTTCAAATTCCCTGCGCTATTTTGACGAAAGGAAAAAGTTTTTAATCGACATATATATTATAGCAGATATAATATATTTTGTCAAAATTGCCTTGGGCGACTTCAAACCACTAACACTAATCCGGACTGACTTAAAGCCCAAATTAAAGATTGTTTGTGTTTTCTTAACAGAAATAATTTTAAGTCAATTAAGTTTCCTAATCTGTTCAATTTAATTCAGAATACCGCCACTATGCCTACAAACAAAAATCCCCCGATTGTCATCGGAGGATTTTTAATACTAAGCACTAAGTTTATCTTTTATATTTAATTGCCATATTGAATTAGCACGCCCAAATAATTTCCTGTTCCCATTGAATAACTTTTTGCGACTTTAATTAGCCTGTTGTCCTTAATATACACGTTGTAAGTTCCGCCCGTAGGATCCTGTTGGCTTTCGGGGATACTGCATTTTATCCAACCTTTTTTTTGTAGCGCTGTTACTACTTTTGCGTAAGGCGTGTTAATATCCCCTGGCGCCTCGCCGTAACCCTGACTTCCCATACTAAATAGGTATCCGTTAGAAGTGCTGCCGTTTCTTCCGTCCGCGCAGGTAAAAGCTTCAATTTTATTGCTTTTTATTTGATACGCTACTTCCCAGCTATCAATATCTTTTAGAAAATTGTATTCAGCCGGAGCCTGGCTTGCCTCTCGGGCCGTGAAAGCAAAGGTGGCGAGGATTTTATCCAACAAAGCATAATTTTCTTCAAAATTTTTCAGCCCAGGCAAAAGGTGAAAAACAAACCATTCTCCGTCTTTTTGAAGATAAATGTATTTATCGTTTCCGTACCTTGGATTATTTAACATAGTGGCGGATATTCCGCCAACTTTAGTAGCTGAAACGGTATAACCTCCTTCTTTGGCCACACTGCCTGAAGTCAAATTATTAACAAAACCATTTGTTTGCGTTGCTGAAACTGCGGAAACAGCCAATTCAACATTGTCGCAATCAATCGCATTTGGCTTGCAGGAGTTAACTAAAATATATCTCTCAGTGGTAGTAGGAACTTCAAACCAAGAGTTAGGAATATCAAACTTATACCCCAACACCGTATTGGCCGGATCATGCCACTGCACTTCTTTCCAATTATCATTTTGCGCAAGTTGCGGAGTTTGTTTTTCCGGCTGATTTTGATTTTGAGAATTTTTATTTTCCACAGGCTGCTTGGCTATCTGTTTTTCAGAGCCGAAGTTTTGCGATTGCGTAAAAACAAAAACTCCGGCGATTGCCAACAGCACCAAAACCATTGCGTACGAAAATCTTTTCATAGTAAAGCTGTTAGTTATTAAGCTGAAAACGCTGAAAGATTCTTTGACTGTTTGGATTTGCGCGTGCTCCTGCAGAAGCCTGGCGCGCAATTGTGATTGATGTGCCAGGTTTTCCATTTCCGGTACATTCAAGTTTTCCAAAATATTAATTAAATCTTTTTCTTCCATAGAAATCCTTTCTAAATTGCGTCTTCCTTAATAACAACGGGAGCGGCGACTTTAGGTTGCACTACGGTTTGTATTTTTTCCAACTCAATTTTAAGCTTATCCACTCCCCGCGACAAAAGTGATTTAATTGTACCTTCTTTTTTATCTAAAACATCCACAATTTCTTTTATTTGCATTTTTTCAAAATATCGTAAATTTAAAACTTCTTGGTATTCTTCAGAAAGTTTTAATATTGCCTGTCTGATTAACTGATAATCTTTATTCTGATCATTTATTATTTCCGATTCAACCAACGCGCTGTCAGCCGTGCCTTCCCCGGCAATATCAAAACCCTGTTCCTCATGAAGCTGATTATAAGAAACGGTTTGAAACTTTGCAGACCGGTAATGAGAAATTATTTCATTGTTGGCAATACGAAAAAGTCAGGCTCCAAAAGGCAATCCCCGATCTTGGTACTTGCCAATATTATTGAGCACTTTAAAAAATATTTCCCCGGTTAAATCTTCCGCCACCTGAACATGTCCGGTTTTTTTTAAACAAAAATTAAAAACTTTTTTGTGATAAAAGTCAAACAGCCGGCCAAAAGCTTCCGGATTTTGTTTGGCCTCTGCCACTAGCTGCTGTTCTGGCTGGTCCATAAAATGGTTATTTCCCAGTTAATTTATTGATTATACCTTATAACAACGCACGAACTTCAAAAAAGTTGCAGTAATATTTGACTCCCAAAAAAAACCCAATAAGGGATAGTTGCACAACTCAACTTTCAACAAAAGCTTCCTTAGTTAAGCAAAGTTGATAAAATTTGAACCCTCATAAATAAGCCTAATTTTTTTTACTAAAGGGTGTTTATATTGAAATTGGAAATTGAAAATTTGAAATTCTCGGTTACTCTCCTCCAGCCACTCGAAAAACTTCTTCCACGTCCGTCAGTCCGTCCAAGGCTTTTAGTAAGCCATCTTGCACCATAGAAATCATTCCTTGGGCTACGGCAACTTTTTTAAATTCCGCCATAGAAGAATTTTCCGCCAAAATTAATTTCTGTACGGCTTCGGTGTTTTCTAAAACTTCATAAATGCCTATTCTGCCGGAGTAACCCAAATGCCGACACTTTTTACAGCCCGGAGAATGATAAAACTGCACCTTACTTGGAGCCTTAACGCCGGAATTTTTTGGTATGGACTTTAATAAATACATAATTTTTTCCAAAACGGTTGGCGAAAGCTGAGCCGGAACTTTGCAAGACTGGCAAAGTCTGCGCACCAGGCGCTGAGCCAACACGCAAGACAGCGCGGGTGCTACCACAAAGGGTTTAATCCCCATATTTAGCAAGCGTGGAATAGCTCCGGAAGCGTCATTGGTATGCAAAGTAGAAAGCACCAAATGGCCGGTAAGTGCGGCCTGCATTGCGGTTTCCGCGGTTTCCTGGTCACGAATTTCGCCAACCATAACAATGTCCGGATCTTGCCGGAGAATTGCCCGAAGCCCTTTGGCAAAATCAAAATCGTGAGAATGGTCAATTGGGGCTTGGACAATCCCCTCCAATTTATATTCCACCGGGTCTTCCAAAGTAATAATTTTTACCCCGGGTTGATTCAGCTCATTTAAAAATGCATATAAAGATGTGGTCTTACCGCTGCCGGTCGGCCCGGTAGTAATAATCATCCCGTTGGGTTTTTGCAACTGTCGTTCCACAATCTCTTCGGCTTGTTTGCTAAACCCCAAATCTTTTAATTTTAAATTGATTGCCCCGGCGCCCAAAAGTCGCATTACAAATTCTTCTCCGTACGCCGAAGGCAAGCTGGAAACGCGCACATCTATGGGTTTTTGTAAATAATAAAAAGTTATTCGGCCGTCTTGTGGCGCGGTTTCCACATTGGATTTTAATTTGGCCAGAATTTTTATGCGGTTAACTATAGTCCGTTGTAGACTTTTGGAAAAATGCAACATATCCTGCAATACGCCGTCAATACGAAAACGCAATTTAAAAAAATGTTCCTCGGGCTCCAAGTGAATGTCAGATGCTTTATAAAAAATCGCCGCACCGAAAATTATTTGTAACAGTTCGCTGGCAGTTTTTTTGCTTTGCTCCTGTTCGTTTTTTAACTCTTTTAACACTGCGGCGTAATCTTCCTCTTTTTCCACTCTAACAGTTTCGTCCTGCGCGATTTTGGGGCGCAAAACTTTACTGAAAAATTTTATGGTTTGCGCCAGGCTTCTTTGAGAAATTAAATACAAGCTGACTTTATATTTTTTAGACAGTTCCTCAATTTTTTCTATCAGCAGAGGATGCGTTGGATCCACCGTGCCGATACGTAAATCGTGAAGCTCTTTATAAAACGGCACGGCGCCTAAAGCGTGGGCCTCTGCTTCGGTAAGTATTCCCAAAACCGACAAATCCACAGGGAAATTGTGCAAATCCATATAAGGCAAGCCTAAAGACCCGGCTTTGGCCTGAGCTTCTTCTTCCTGCATTTTTCTATTAACGTCATCCAGACTGGCCTGAAGTTCCGCAGGCGTACTGGCTAAAAATTTATTGCTCATCTTTGGCTTTTAATTTTAGTTTCTTCTGGTTAACTACTTACATTTATTATATCATTTAGTCCACAAAAACAAAAAACCACCCATATTGGATGGTTAATTTTTACAACGATCTAAAATATCCTGAATACCCTTTCCTGTTTTCTCCCAATCACCATTCTTATTTTTTGTTATTCCTTCCCAAGACATAGCTCTTCCTTTACCATTTGGGTAATTTATGTCTTCCTGACCCCAAATCCACTTATAAACTTTAAGCAAAACTTCTGGTGTTTCTCCTACGGGGTTTATAAGACTGGTCTTCTGCAAAATATCTTCCGGATCTTCGCCATTATATACTTTTTCTAAAGCTTCAATTATTTGCTTCGTTGCGACAGAATCTGTTTGTGCTTTGGTTTCTAAATCTTCAAAAATATTTTTATGGGATATCAACCACATACCACTATCGACAGGATCATAAATCCAAACCATAAAATCTTCACGTTTAATGGTACCAAATATTAACTTACCACCAGGCTTTGTAACAATAATTTTCCGCCCATCTGTAATCTGCTCAACCTCATACCCTCTATAAGGCAAGTTTTCCAAAGTCTTTACAAATCCCTCACGCGGACAGTTTTTGATTTTTATTAGTTGCAAATCAATCTTGTGCGTGTATATATTCTTTTTTGATTTTTTCCCCGTCATATTGTTATTAATTAGGCATCGGCAACCCCAACTTCTTTAAAGGCAAATATTCAAAGTAGTATTGGCAACCAACTGAAATTATATAATCTAAAGTGTCTTTATACGACTGGTGCTTAAACCAATCGCTTAAAATATAAATATATTCAACATCAACATTCATTGCTGACATCAGCTTCTTGTATTGCTTTTTCTTAAAATCACAGGTTTGCAATTTTTCGTCGACTGAACCGGCAACTTTTTGGAATTTCATTTCAATTATAAAAAGTGTATTGTTTACAATCATGTAAATAGCTTCATCTGGAAGCATTTTTTTTGAAATTATTTTAGTATAGTCAACGCCTTGAGATTTAAGATGTATATAAAGACCGTTTTTCTTAAAACTTTTATCAACCTCTCTACTCTTAAAATAAATTGTGTTGCCTTTTACTGAATACCCTTTAGTCTTAGAGCCTGTTTGAAAACCTCAATATGTTGTAAAATAAGGGTATAAGCAAAAATTAAGAATTTGTACCCTAATGCAACAACATAAAAAACAAACACTTAAGCAATTAGATAATCAGCGCCAGTACGATACAGATCTAA
>JBBRWU010000049.1:0-8878 GCA_038249015.1 Candidatus Doudnaibacteriota bacterium
AAGTTCTGTTAGCTTTCCGTTTTCTCCTAAAATTATTCGGCGCTAATGCAACTGCCGGATTCAGCAGTTTTATTTACAGCCTGAGTTATCCATTCGCCGCGCCGTTCTTAAATGTCTTTAAAATGTCAAAAGTAGAAGGCAACATTTTTGAATGGACAACTTTGCTGGCTATGATAGTTTATTGGATTGTAGCATGGGGAGTTATCCAATTATTCCTAATGGGCAAAGACGTCTCTACCCCGGAAGCGGCTGTAAAATTAGACCAGCAGGATAAGTAATCTTCTCTTGAAGAATTAATTAAATAACAATTAAAATTTATGCTTTGGACTATTGCGGTAATCTTATTTGTTCTTTGGGTGTTGGGTTTTAGCCTGCACTTTGCCGGGGGGCTAATTCATGCTCTTTTGGTTATTGGAGTAATAGTAATTGTTGTTCAGTTGTTAAGAGGCCGTAAACTTTAATTAACATTAACAAAAAAAATTTATGACAGAAAAAAAGAACAATCACACGGGTTTAAAAGTGGGTTTAGGTTTAGCTGCTATAGCCGCAGCGGGCGGAGCTTATTATTTAATGGGCAAAGACGGCAAAAAACGCAGGGCTAAAGCCGCCGCCTGGGTGGATGAAGCCAAAAAAGAACTGGCCAAAAAAGTTGAGGCTATAAAAGACATGAGCCAGGAAATATACAGTGAAACAGTAGACAAAGTTCTATTAAAGTATAAAAAATTTCAAAAAGAAAATCCTGAAGAGTTTGCCAAATTAATTAGCGAACTTAAGGGTCATTGGAAATACATTCAAGAGCATCTTGCCGACAAAAAACAAATTGAACTAAAAAAGCAGAAATAATTAAAATTACTAAAATGGGTATTATACTATGGATAGTTTTTGGAGCGCTGGTTGGCTGGATCGCCTCGGCGATAATGAAAACCAATGACGGAGTAGTTATGGATATTGTTATAGGCATTGTCGGAGCTATTATTGGCGGTTGGATTATGAGCCTGGTGGGACAAGGGGGAGTCAGCGGTTTTAATTTGTACAGCCTTTTGGTCGCAATCTTTGGGGCAGTGGTTTTAATTTGGATAGTCAGAGCCGTTCGCCACAATCCTTAATTATGTAATGGGTATGGAAACACATAGAATAGACAAAAGCGAAGTTATTAAACTGGCCAGGGAACTCTTTAAAATAAGAGTGTCTGACGCGCGGGAAGGGCCGGCGGAAAATGACGGAGTGCATAAAAGAAAAACCCCGGGCATACCTTTTTATAATGATGAAACTATGCAAAATTGGTATTTGGAAGCTATCCGCACAGCGGAAATTATAGTTGGTATTGAAGTTGCATATTTAAGCGGAGGTGTCGCCCAAAATAACTAAAATCTAAAAAATCTCTTAAGTTAATTAAAATATCCCTCACCTTGGCGGGGGATATTTTAATTTTTCTTGAAATAAAGCGGGCCATATGGAATACGGGGCTGGCTGTAAGTTGGAGGATTTAGGCTTAGTATTACAACGTCACCTTGAGCGTAAGCTTGTATAACACTTATACATTAGACCTGTTGCTTAATAATTTCTCGCCCAAAATATGCTCTTTCGCCAAAACCTTGTTAAAAATTTTTCGGCTTAACTAAGGTTAAACATCAAAATTTTAAACTGCGGTTTTGTCTGAAATATCATAATTTTGCATCAAAAAATTATTAAGCAACAGGTCTAATGAATAATAACCATTGTGAGCGCAAGCGAAGAATCTCTTATATAAGAGACTCCTCACTTTGTTTGGAGTGGTTAAATTCCATATGACCCAATAAAGCTTTTCAACAACCTTGAAAATATAATCAAATAGATTTCCTCGCCCCGATAAAGCATTGGGCCTATGAAGAGATTTGTTTTATCTACTTGCAAATAATTCGCATTTAGTTTATACTCACTTTATGCTTCAAACTTGCAAACAGCACAAAGCAGCTTTCCAAACCGTACTCCGAGGTAGGAATTTAAAAGCCACCCCGGGCAGGCTGGCAGTTTTGGATATATTTATTCACAATTCCAAGCCGTTAAGTATTAAGGAGTTAAAAATAAAAGTAGGCCTAAATGGTCCTGATACCGCAACGCTATATCGGAACGTGGAAAGTTTAAGCCTAAAGGGTTTACTTACCAGAATTAATTTAGGCGGGAAAAATGCCAGCTATGAATTGTCTGCCCGCAAGCATCACCATCATTTGGTTTGCAGTAGTTGTGGATTAGTTAGCGATATAACTATTTCTTCCCGCCCGGGTTTAAATATTCAGGCGCTTAAAGGGGCAAAAGATTTTATAAACGTTACCGGGCACTCTTTGGAATTTTTCGGAATTTGCAAAAAGTGTTTTAAAAAGTAAAGAAATAATTTATGACTAGAATTTGGCTATATACATTTTTAAGTTTATTGGTTGTTAGCGGGCTGTCCTTTGTCGGCGCGGTTACTTTAACCGTAGGACAAGACAAGCTTAAAAAACTGCTTTTATATTTGGTGAGCTTTAGCGCCGGGGCATTGCTGGGTGATGTGTTTTTGCATCTTTTTCCGGAAATGAACAAAAATGGTTTTGGGAGCCGGGAAGGGTTTTATATTTTGAGCGGAATTTTAATATTTTTTGTGCTTGAAAAATTTATTCACTGGCACCATTCCCATACCGAACATAAAGAAGATATTCACGCCGTGGTTTATTTAACCATTGCCGGCGACGCTTTGCATAATTTTATAGACGGCTTGGTAATAGCCGGCAGTTTTTTAGTTAGCCCGGCTTTGGGTGTGGCAACATCGCTGGCTGTAATTTTTCATGAGATTCCTCATGAGTTGGGAAATTTTGCGGTACTGGTGCACGGTGGCTGGACTGCTAAAAAAGCTTTGCTTTATAATTTTCTTTCTTCCTTTGCGGCTTTTGCCGGAGCAATTGTCGTGCTTATTTTTGCAAAATCCTTAAGTCAGTCACCGCAAATTTTACTTGCGTTAGGCGCCGGTAATTTTATTTATGTCGCCTTGTCGGATTTGGTGCCTGAACTGCACAAGGAAACCGACAGAAAACGTTCTGTTTTTTTGTTGGTCTCTTTTGTTTTTGGAATTTTGATAATGGCCGGAATGCTGATGCTTGAAAAATAAAAATTTAAATTCAATTAATCTTTGTTTGACAGCTATTTTTTAAGTGCTATTCCGTAATTAATTAAAGAATTTTAAAAAAAACAAAATATATGACAAAAATGCAGAAAATATGGCTTAATATCCTACTTTTGGTGATAGGTTATTTTTTGTCGGTAATTGTGCTTAGGATGGCTAATGCAAATAATTACCAAAACTTATACGCAATTCAGCTAATTGTATTATTTATGATTTTTGGTACAGGCATTTTGTTAACATTTTTAAATAATCAGAACCGGAAAAACCATATTGACCAAAAAAAATTGTTTATTAGCGACGTAGAGCGAGTCCGGCCATTTATGGCCGAGCGAGCCGAGGTTGTTGAGCTTCCGCCAGAGGCGGATCCGCCTCTGGCGGAAATACAGGTTCAATACCTCGTCCGCCCTAGGCGGACTGCGAAAGAGTAGCGTTTCCTGCAGTAATACCTCGGAGTTCTACCCCGAGGAACCTTTATTGTTTTTGAAATTTTAGGAATACTTGGAATTTTATATTGCCTTTTGCCCTTCTATTTAATTTTAGCTTTTAAAAATGGAATTAATTTTTAACGATCGTGGCTATTAATTATCAGAGGTTTTATGAAAAAAATCACAATAGGATTATTACTTTTGTTTTTAGGCACTGCGAATTTATCAATTATCCATAAAAATGTTGAACCTTCCCGGGTGACCGATAGTATGTACTTTTTAGGGATGCCGATGCAGTTTACAACCATTAGGATTTGAGTTGGAGTTATTAAATTTAAAAATTAAACTTAAATTTATGTAGGCTTATTCGCACGAATTAGCCTACTGGGGAAAATATGAAAAATTTAGAACGTCAATTAAAAGCGCTGGCTAATTATCGGGAAATAAGCTGAAGTTATTTGTTATTCCTAATTGTCTTAAACCCACTGTGATACGTGGACGTATCACAGTGGGTGGGGGAGGTTGAATTTGGCGGTTGCGCTTCAGATTAGAATTTCCGGACCTGGATTGGATTTGCTTTTCTTCCGAAAATGATATATACTTTATATATCATCTTCGATTAGTGTGGTATGAAGGCTTATTTTTTAAGAGTTCATTATTAACTTAATCGGTTAATATCAATAAGTAAGAGTGTAAGGTGAGCTCTTAGAAAGAAAGCCACAAAGCAAATGGCTAAGAAACTTTTTGTCGGCGGTATCCCTTGGGCTACCACTTCCGACGACCTGAAGCAATTATTTTCCCAGCACGGTACTGTAGCGACTGCTACGGTAATTACCGATAAAATGACGGGAAGAAGCAGAGGTTTTGGATTCGTCGAATTTGAAAACGACGCCGAAGCCGATGCGGCAATTGCCACATTAAATAATTCCGACTTCCAGGGAAGAACTTTGGTAGTTAAGGAAGCCAGACCCCTCGAAGATCGCCCGAAGCGCAGCTTTGGCGGTGGTGGAAGCCGAGGCGGCTATGGTGGTGGAAATGGCGGCGGCTACGGCGGCGGTCATGGTGGCCACAGCGGTGGACGCGACCAGTATTAAAATCTAATTGTTCGATTTTTCAAATCCCCCTCGCCTTGGCGGGGGGGATTTTTTTATGATAGAATAAGTTAAATGATAAGAATGAAAAAATTGACCATGAATGACAAGAATATTTTCAGTCATTCTTTGTCAATCTTTTAATTCATTTAAATCTTGTCAATCATTATATGCTACACAAAAAACATAAGCACGACATAGTTGTAATTTTTAGCGTCTTTGGGTTGGCGGTCAGCTTGTATTTGGCCGTGAGTCATTATTTGGGCATTGCGGTGCCTTGTAATGTTACCCGGGGATGCGAAGAGGTTTTAAATAGTAAATATTCTTTTTTGTTTGGTTTACCGCTTTCAGTCTGGGGCGTGGCTTATTTTAGCGCCGCTATTTTTATGGCGCTGTTGGCTAATCATTATGCAATTTGGCGAAAAATTCTCACCTGGGTTTTGGGTGTGGGGGCCATAATGGCGGTAATCTTTTTAGGGATTCAATTTTTTGTTATAAAAAAAATTTGCCAGTATTGCTTGACTACGGATATTTTAGCAATTACTTTGTTCTTGCTTGACTTAAATATAGAGTATCAAAAATGGGATAGTTTGGAGAAGGTTTAAAAATATGCTATAATAATTGTATTGTAATAAAAGAAAAGATTAGAGACCAAAATAAAAATTTATGGATTTTAACGATTTAGCAACATATTTATGGCTTGCCTTAGGCGTTTTAGTTATAGGCAGTATTTATTTAATAGTGGAAGGTTATAAGGTTCATAAGCTTTTTGCCGAATCCATTGTGGGTAAGTTGGTAAAGGCTTTAGTGGTGGTTTTCTTAATCGAGTTGTATTCTTTGGGGGTAGTGAGTTATGCGTTTATGTTTTTCTATTCCAAAGGTGCGTTGGTGCTTTTCCCAATTGTGCTGCTTTGGATTGTGAGTTTAGGCTTTGCAATTTTTGCCATTCGCAGTGCCAAGAAAGAAGTTTCCGGATTAATTAAAAAATAAAAATTAATAAATATATATATGCCAACTCTTAATTACGCGTCAGCCCCGGTCGCTAACAATTACGACCCCAGATGGTTTATTTGGACCATAGTTTTTTTGGTCGTTACGGGAATTTCTTTGGTAAGTTATATTGTGCTTAGTGACGACGGGAATAATAACGCGCCGGATTTTACTCCGACAAAGACCTCAGTTAATAAAGCTGCCAGTCAAAAATAGCTCTATTTTAAAAAATCCGCCCCGCCCCGTCAGCCTAAGCTGACGGGGTCGGGATTGAGGACGGATTTTTTTGTGACTTGATTTTTTTTGGTCAATGTGCTATAATATATAAGTAATGAATAAAGTTTCCTGACAAAATCATTAGGGAATTTTTTTATAATCAAACCCAGCAGTATAAGCATAAAGCGGTATTGCTGGCAAGAAACCCCGATAGTAAAATGCCAAAAAGATTTTACTGCCGGATTGAAACAAAAATAGTTTACTTGCCTGAAATTTGAGCCATAGTTTTAGTTTGGCATTTACTACGAGGCGAGCAAAAAACAAAAAACAAAAATACAATGGAATATGTTTTAAGTATTATTGGCGTGCCTCGATATAGCCTAAAAAGAGCAGTTGCTCCTTTTAGGAATTTTTTGCTACATTTGCACGATCATATTTTTCCCAATGCAAGAAATAACTATCATCCTCATATTTTGGGTCACCGTTCGCTGGCTTTGCTTTCCGGTTTATTGATAACGGTGAAAATTTTTACCTTAAGCATGTTGTCGGTAGGGCCCATATTGCCGGCGTACTCTTCGGCCATCACTGTGGAGAATATTATTTCCTTAACCAATAAATCCCGGGAAGAATATAAGCTGGGCATATTATTTGAAAATTCAATACTAAATACAGCCGCTCAAACTAAAGCCGATGATATGTTAAAGAATAGCTATTTTTCCCATAATTCACCCGACGGTAAAACGCCATGGAATTTTATTACGAAAGCCGGGTATAGTTATTTAATGGCCGGAGAAAATTTGGCTGTAAATTTTACGGAAAGTGAGTCAGTGGAAACGGCATGGATGAACAGTCCGGGGCATAAAGCAAATATTGTTAATAAAAATTTTGAAGAAATCGGAATTGGTATTGCGCAAGGGGAATACCAGGGGCATACCGCAATTTTTGTGGTGCAAATGTTTGGCACACCCGTGGAGCAAAAAGTGCAATTAACAGAAATGCCGACCAAAGTACAAACCTCCGCGGTGCCGGCTCCGGTTTGGCCCGAAAATACGGCTGTAGTGGCCTCGGCCAATACTCCTGAAACCGCGAAAAAAAATTCTGTTGCTGAAGTTATACCGGTTACGGCATTAAAAGTTGAAAGTGGAACAACGGTGGCGGAAGGGAAGAATTTAAATATTTCGGCCACGGTTAGCGGACCGGCGGTTAAAGTGGTAGCTTATTTTGGTAAGGAAGCCATAATGTTAACGCCAAAAGAAAACGGTCTATGGGAAGGGGTTGTCGGGTTAAAAGATTTGGCGGAAAAAAATGCCAGTGTCAGGATAAAGGCTTTTTCTATGGACGGACAGTCTGACCAATTACAGTTGGCGGATTTTGCAATTGGGACTTTGGAAAATTATAATGTTTCCGGAAGTGCTCCGGCAAACGTGAATTTTTTTGGCCGGGCGTTTAACCCGAAAAGTTTTGAACATAATTTTTATTTGTTGTTTGTGGCTGTAATGTTATCCTGCCTAATTTTAGCAATTGCATTCAAGCGCCACATCCAGCATTTGTCATTAATTGCCAATAGCAGTTTTGTAATAATTTTTGCCATGTTAATTTGGTGGGCGGGGTAGCGGGGATAAAAGAGTTGGTTGACAGTTATTTTACTGAGGCGTACTATAAATTTAGAGAGAAACAGGATTTACGCTCAAAAGTATAAGTCCTAGATAAGTTATTAACTTTTACAAAAATGGAAAATAAAAAAATAATTATCTTTGTAGTAGTAGTGGTTTTGGCAGGGTTTTCATATTATTTTGTTTGGCAAAAGAACAAAGTAAACAAAATTGCTGAACAACAAAAAACTCAAACTCAGGAGCAACCGGTAAAGACCGATTCCCCAAGTGTGCAGGTGGTGGATAATAATAAGTTACCGGATAAATTTCCGGTGAATATTCCGCTGGAAGCCGGCGCGCAAATTGAGCAAAATTATAACGTGGATTTGGCGGATAAAACGCAAGCCTCCAGGCGCTTTGCCAGTACTAAATCATTGGCGGAAAATTATAAGCTTTACGGCGATTGGTTAAAGCAAGACGGTTGGGAAATTCAAAATACTTTAGATAATAGTGATTTAAAAGCACTGAGCGCTATTAAAGGTGAGGGCTCGTTAAATATTACCATTAGCCAAAATTTAACTACCAAGCAGATTTTTGTGGACATATCCTTTATGGCAGTAAAATAGCCCTGCCAGTCAGAGTGGTTTTTTCGCTACCATATTTATGGTATAATATATATCTAAGATCAATCAGAAATAAAAATTATGGACACTCAAATAAATCCTACTTCTGTCCCGCCTGTTACCCCACCTACTTCGCCGGCTTCTCCGGAAAGCCAAGCCCCGGAATCTTCCAAACCGGAACTTTCTGCCAGACAAAAATTTTGGCATTGGTCAATTTTTATTATTGCCGGAGTTGCTGCAGCGACGGTAATTTTAGTTGCCGTGTTCCAGTATCAGGATCCGGTTTTTTTTGGCTTTAAACAAAATAACAACCGTACCAAAATAAGTACGGAACTTCCGGCAGGGTATAAATATACCACTATGGCTAAAGACCAGTACCCTGAAGGCTTTCCAAAAGACATTGTACTGACAGCCGGTAAGGCGGAATTTTTACGCGGGGAAGACACTTTTGTTGCCACCGGAGCGCATTATCGCGTAGTGGAAGTTGCCGTTTCTGAAAAACCGGATGCAGTACTTAAACTTTACAAAGACACTCTACCCAAATCCGGCTGGAAGTTAACCGTAACTATGGACCAGGGCAATATTCATAACTTAACCTTTGTTAAAGACCAAGGCCAGTTAATGATGACCGTTAGTCCTGCAGGCGATGGTAGCCAGATGAATTTAACCTATATTACTAAATAAATTAATATTTATTATTTATGTTAAAAAGAAATAACAAAATAGTTTGGGTAGTCACATTAGTTTTAGCCGTTGGTTTATCTTTGGGCGCTTTGACAGTGCCTCAAACCTCCTTTGCCTCCTG
>JBBRWU010000050.1:0-8870 GCA_038249015.1 Candidatus Doudnaibacteriota bacterium
GAAAGAATGAAGCTCATTGTCAAGGCTTGGCAGACTGGTCGCAATCGCAGACACGAGAAGATTAACTGGAAGTTTACCGTGAGAGACGCGAGAGCTAAGTTTGCATACGAACCATCAAAATTAAAAAAATGAGATACTAGTAACGGAAAATTTTGTATTATTCATGCTTTTGACCAAAGGAGGGAAAGAGAATACGCATCGTATATAAAAGACGTAGAAAAGATAATCCAATTGTTACAGCAAGCCGGGTTTAAAAAAGTTGAGGTCAAGCCAATTGGTGATCAGGCTGGTATGCAAGAGTTAAGAATAATTGCAGAAAAATAACTGAGTTAAGTAATAATTAAAGGAAAAATTATGCCCAACGATTACGTAAAAAAAGAGCCTACCAAAACAGAACGAATGCTTTATGAATTAGTAATGGCGCAAAATTCTATAGAAAAGGGTTTATGGTCCACATCCAGTCTGGTAATGGTTTTGGCCATGCTTACCAAACAAGAGCCGAAAGAAATTGCCGAGCTGATGGTTAACGGCGATGAAAAACTAAGAGAATTCAGCACTAAAATTAACGATGAAATTAAAAAGTTAGAAGCTATAAAGCACCCTGTTTCGCATAAAGCTTCGCAGGGAGAGCAAGACCACGACCACGACCATTCCAAGTCGGACGTAAAAACGATTGAAGAATTAAAAGCAGAGTAATTTTTTGTTATTATGAGCCTACCTGTCTGGTAGGTAGGTGTAACAGAAGCAATCTAATATTTGTTAAGTCGAGATTGCTTCGTCGGGTGCACTCCTCGCAATGACACATTTTGGACATAAATAATGCTAAAGTTCATAACCGGAAACAAAACTAAATTTAAAGAAGTTCAGGCGATACTTTTTCCATTAAAAGTGGAGCAGGTTAGTATTGCTCTACATGAAATTCAGGAAATAGACCCGAAAAAAATCATTCAGCATAAGCTTAAAGAAGCCTTTAAACATCACAAGGGCGAATTTATTATTGACGACAGCTCGCTATTTTTAAGTTGTTTTAACTATCAACTGCCCGGGCCCTTAATTAAATGGTTTAACGACACAATCGGTACAAAGGCAATTTTTGAAATGTGTCGAAAAATGAAAGACTCAAAGGCCAAGGCCGTTACCTACATCGGTTATGCAAAAGGCCCAAAAGAAATTAAATTTTTTGACGGAGCTTTAACAGGTAAAATTGTTAAGCCCAGTGGGGATTATAATTTTGGCTATGACCAAATATTTCTGCCCCAAAATGCAAAGCAGACTTTGGCTGTAATGAAAGGTCAGGAAAATTTTGAAACCAGCCCGAGAGGTTTGGCGGTAATGAAATTGAAAAAATATTTAACTAAAGTTTAAAGGAATTTTATCATCATGTTTAGGAAAATATCCACCAAGGGCGGTAACCAAGTTAGATTATCCTCAAATGTTAAACCGGAGCGTTACAGGTTATTTATCAAGCCCGATTTGAAAGGGTTTGTTTTTGAAGGTGAGGAAACTATTTATCTTACTTTGGAAAAATCTACGGATGAAATTACTTTACATGCCAAAGAGTTGGAAATAAGCGAAGTCTCGTTTAAAACTTCAAATTTAAAATTTCAAATTTCCAAACAAATCCAAAATCCCCAAAATCAAACCGTAACATTTAAGTTTAAAAACAAAATTCCGGCCGGGAAAGGGGAGTTGGCTTTAAAATTTACCGGCATTTTAAACAATAAAATGCGGGGTTTTTACCGAAGCCAATACAAACACCGGGGTAAGCAAAAACACCTGGCTACGACCCAATTTGAGGCTACAGATGCCCGTAGAGCGTTCCCGTGCTTTGACGAGCCTGCCCACAAGGCAATTTTTGATGTGAGTTTAATGGTGCCTAAAAAAATGGCCGTTGTTTCCAACACGATTGAATCGGAAGTTCTGGAGCACCGGGGAGAATATAAAACCGTTAAGTTTCTTCCCACACCGAAAATGTCCACGTATTTGTTGGCTTTTATAGTGGGCGACTTGGAATATATTGAAGGAAGAACGCAACCACATAATTTAGGGACTAGCTTTGGCCTCCAGACATCAAAAGCAGGCGGTCAAGGTCGGCCCCTACAAGACAATGGGACAACGGTTCGCGTGTTTACCACACCCGAAAAAAAACATCAGGCTAAATTTGCACTGGACACAGCTATTCGTTGTTTGGAATTTTATAATGAATATTTTGACATTCCATATCCTTTACCCGTGTTGGATTTAATTGCCATTCCGGATTTTAACAGCGCGGCAATGGAAAATTGGGGTGCAATAACTTACCGCGAGTCAGCCCTTTTGATAGATGAAAAAAATTCTTCGCTATCTTCCAAACAATGGGTGGCGATTGTAATTGCCCACGAAATTGCCCACCAATGGTTTGGTAATTTGGTGACTATGGAATGGTGGACGCATCTTTGGCTTAACGAAGGTTTTGCCTCTTATATGGAATATGTTTGTACCGATAAATTATTTCCAAAATGGAAAATGTGGGAACAGTACGTGGCGCAAAGGTTCAACACCGCGCTGGAGCTGGATGCCCTTATCAATACCCACCCCATTGAAGTTGAAGTACACCACCCGGAAGAAATTAGCGAAATTTTTGATGCGGTGAGTTATGCCAAAGGTTCGGTTGTAATTCGAATGCTGGCGGAATATTTGGGAGAAAAAACTTTTCGGGACGGCTTGAGGTATTATTTAAAAAAACATTCCTTCAAAAATGCCTCTACCGGGCAATTATGGGAAGCATTTGAAAAAGTGTCCGGAAAACCCGTAAAAAAACTTATGCTGAATTGGACCGGCGCGCCGGGTTACCCGCTGGTTAAAGTAGTAGAAGAAAAAAACCATTTAATTTTAAATCAGTCTCGTTTTTATTCCAGCCCGCTTTCCAAGAAAAAATCAGCCGACAAAACTCTCTGGCAAATCCCGGTGACCGTGTCGGGACAGGGTAAGCCGCTTAAGTATTTACTTGGGGCGAAATCCCTTAAAATTCCAAAAAGTAAATCTCCCTGGCAAAAAATCAATATCGGGGAAACTTCTATGTTTCGGACCGACTATTCGGCACAAATGCTGGGTGATTTAAGCCACGGCATAAAATCTAAAAAACTTTCAGCTGTTGACCGTTTGGGAGTTGTGCGGGACGCGTTTGCTTTGGCCGAATCCGGCGACTTGCCTTCCGCGTGGGCTTTGGAATTGCTAAAAAATTTAAAAGGGGAAACCGATTATAATGTTTGGCTGATGTCGGCTTTTGGTTTGGCGGGGGTTGGTGGAATAGCCCGGAATACGAAGTATTATGACCTATATGAAAAATTTGCTAACAATCTTTTTGACGATATTACAGAAGTCGTTGGCTGGCAGGAAAAGAAAAATGAATCCAGTTCCGAGGTTCTTTTGCGCAGTTTGGTCTTACAGCAAGCGGTAAAGTGGGAAGATAAAAAAACCATAGCTTCGGCAAAACAGATATTCAAGAAAAATAGTAAGCCCAATGTAAACATTCGTTCCGTTGTGTATTATGCAGTCGCCGCCCATGGTGGCCGGGCCGAACACTCAAAATTTATTAAACTCTACAAAAACGAAAAGCTTCAGGAAGAAAAAGACCGGTTTGGCAGGGCTTTAGCGCAGTTTATCAACGAAAGCTTATTGAAAAAAACTTTGGAATTCGCGTTGAGTTCGGCCGTTCGGGACCAGGATGCGCCGTTCATTATTGCTGCGGTTTTTCGTAACCCTGCCGGAGCGCAAGTCGCTTTGGAATTTGTTAAAAAACACTGGGGAGAACTTTTAAAGCGTTATGCTTCCGGTTTAAGTATGATTTCCAGAATTATCGGTACAATGGACAATTTTTATTCTGAAGAAAAAGCTCAAGAAATTGAAAAATTCTTTAAAACCCATAAGGCTCCTGGCGCCACACGGGCTATTAAACAAACGTTGGAAAAAATTCGTTCCCAAGAAATTTGGCTTAAACGCGACGGCAAACATTTGGAAAATTGGTTATTAAAACAAAATGAAAAATAAGGTTCTTTTAATTTTATTAATTTTCATTTGCCTAATTCCTGGTAAAGTCTTTGCTCAAACTGCAACAGATTCAGACAATGACGGTTTGAGCGACAGTGAGGAAATTAACATTTATCATTCCAATCCAAACCTTGCCGACACTGACGGTGACGGTTATTTGGACGGGGAAGAAGTTAAATACAACTTTGACCCAAATAATAAATCCGACGACAAATTGGAAAAAAAGATTGTTGTGGCTCTGGCTGACCAAAGTTTGAGTTACCGGTTGGGCGATTATTTGGTTGGTGGTTTTAAAATTTCCAGCGGTTTGCCAAAAACCCCAACTCCGCCGGGCACTTACGAAATATTGGCAAAAAAACCTCTGGTAAGTTATCGGGGAGTCGATTATTATTACAAAAATACACGGTGGAATTTGCTGTTTAAAAAAGGTTCCTCTTTAGGCTATTATATCCACGGCGCCTATTGGCACGATAATTTTAGCCGGCCGATGAGTCATGGGTGCATTAATGCTTCCTATAAAAATATTGAGCCGTTATATAACTGGACGGATGTCGGCACAAAAGTAATTATTCAATAATGAGCTTAAATTTTAAAATCTTTCAAAATTATCCTTGCCTGAAATACGGTTTATCGCAAAAAACCGACGGGCCGATGGAGCTTGCCGGAAGCCCGAATTTTTCAAACAGAAAAATTTTTTTGCAAAAAAACGGCTTTGACATAAACCACACGGTAAGCGCGAAATTGGCGCATTCGGAAAATATTTCAGAAGTTTATAAAAAAAATTGTGGAACAGTTTTAGGAAACATCGACGGGTTGATTACCAAAGAACAGGAGGTAGTTTTAACAGTCACCGTGGCCGATTGCTTTCCAATATATTTTTATTCTCCAAAAAATGAGGTTGTGGGCTTGATTCATAGCGGATGGCGGGGGAGCGTTAGTAATTTAATCTTCAAAACCGTTAAAATTATTTCATCGGATTCTTATCAAATTTTGGTAGGTGTGGGGGCGGGTATCGGCCCGTGCCACTTTGAAATTAAAAGTGATATTCTAAATAAATTTAAAAATTTCCCCAGCTCTGTTGAAAATCGTGGAGGAAAACTCTTTGTAAATCTGCCCAATATAATTAAAACCCAATTGGAAAGTACCGGAGTTTTATCTAAAAACATCGAATTTATTGAAGAATGTACTTTCTGTGCAAGAGAAAAATACTTTTCCTTTAGGCGAGATAAACCGCCATTTATTCAGGCAATGTTGGCTTCTATTAGCTTGTAGTGGGCTTGATGTGTTTTATTTTCAATTTGAAAAGAATAAACAACAAATCTAATGTTGCCAAAAACCTTAATTTTGCTATAATAGCAGAAGCGTTTTACAACCTCACACTATTTATATAATCATTTTTAAAAACCTAAATGCACCCAAAACTCAAACTCTTTGCTTCATTGTTCGCAATTTTTTTAATAACCGCAGCGGCGCTTTGGATATCATTGCCTCAAGGCAGTAAAATTGACCTAAGAAAACTCAAAATCCCTTACAATCAAGCATTTAAGGTTCATTTGGGTTTGGACTTGCAAGGTGGTAGTCACTTGGTTTATCAGGCTAATTTTAAAGATATAAAAGAATCTGACCAGGCCGATGCCCTAAATTCCGTGCGTGATACCATTGAACGTCGGGTTAATAGCTTTGGGGTAAGCGAACCGTTGGTTCAGGTTACCGGAAATGACAGAATAATCGTTGAATTACCGGGCATAAAAGATGTTAATGATGCTATCAATCAAATTGGGCAAACCCCGTTGCTTGAATTTAAAACTCAAAATACTCAACAGCCTACTTTGGCTCCGGATGCCAACGGACAAATTACCATAGATGCTTCACAGGGCTGGGATTATACCGGTCTGTCTGGCAAGCAATTAAAAAAAGCCAGTGTTGACTATCAGCAAGGTAAAGCCGGTAAAAATCAGGTTGTGGTTCGCCTGGAATTTAATGATGATGGAAAAAAATTATTTTCTGAAATTACTTCAGCCAGTATTGGCAAACCAATTGCAATATTTCTGGACGGGCAGTTGCTTTCCGCTCCCACAGTACAAACTGCTATTACAGACGGCGTCGCTATTATTACCGGAGATTTTGCGGTTCAGCAGGCGAAAGATTTAACAACAAGACTCAATAGCGGGGCCTTGCCTGTACCGATAAAACTTATCTCCCAGCAAAATGTCGGCGCAACTTTGGGTAAAGAGTCCGTTCAAAAATCCGTTGTAGCAGGTTTAATTGGCTTGGTGATGATTATGCTATTTATGATCGCTTATTATCGTTTCCCCGGAATATTAGCTACCGTAGCTCTTTTAATTTACGCTCTTGTCTCCTTTGCGGTATTTAAAATTGGCGTGTCGTTTACGGCGATGCTTTTAGTGGGTTTATTTTTTTTCCTTGGGTTAACTGTGAGCTCGTGGTTTGGGGCTTTGGCGCTCTTTAGTTATGTAGTACTGATCTTCTTAAAAGGGCTGTCACCGGTTACTTTGACTTTAGCCGGAATAGCCGGGTTTATCTTGTCTATTGGTATGGCGGTAGACGCAAATATTTTAATCTTTGAACGTTTAAAAGAAGAAATCCGCGCAGGAAAAGAAATCCACAAAGCTGTGGAAGACGGCTTTGCCAGAGCCTGGCTCTCAATTCGCGATTCCAATGTCTCCAGCCTTATCACCACTGTAATTTTGTACATTTTCGGTACGCCTTCAATTAAAGGTTTTGCTTTAACTTTAGGTATCGGTATTTTAATTTCTATGTTTACGGCTATTACCGTAACAAAAACTTTCTTAAAAGTTTTTATAGGTAACAATATTTTGACTCATCCGTGGCTGTTTGGAGTCAGTAAGTTAAAAAAGCCGGTACAAAGCTAATCCCTAATTTAAATTAAAATCATAAATCAATGTTCAATACATTAAAATATACAAAATTTTGGTTTACCATCAGCGGAATTATCCTATTATTTGGAATTGGGTCTTTAGCAGTATACGGTTTAAAACTCGGGATCGATTTTAAAGGCGGAACTTTTGTGGAATTAAAATTTTCACAAACTGTTTCCCAAGAAAATATTAAAGTCGCATTAGATAAGCAGGGGATTAAAAATTATCAGCTTCAGGCCGCTGAAAATAACAGCATTATTATCAAAACTGAAAGTTTGGATAAAGCACAGCACGACAAGGTTCTCAAAGAGATCGAAAATTCTGCCGGCAAATTCGAAGAGACCAGACTCGATTCCATAGGTCCGGTTATTGGCAAAGAACTTAAAACCAACGCTATTTACCAGTTAATTATGGTTTCTTTAGGGATTATTTTCTACATCGGTTACGCTTTTAGAAAAGTGGCTAAGCCGGTTACTTCTTGGCGGTTTGGTTGGGCGGCAATTATTGCGCTACTCCATGACCTATTATTTGTGTTAGGTTTTTTCTCTATCCTCGGACACTTTAAAGGTGTGGAAGTTGATAGTTTATTTGTGACGGCAATTTTAACTGTTTTGGGTTTTTCCGTGCACGATACAATTGTTGTCTTTGACAGAGTGCGCGAAAATTTAAAACTTTTCCCGGGACAAAGCATAGACTACATAGTAAACCATAGTATTGCTCAAACAATTGTTCGTTCTTTAAATACCAGCTTGACCGTGCTGTTTGTCCTCCTGAGTTTATTGTTATTCGGAGGCGAAACTATTCACTATTTTGTTTTAGCCTTATTTATCGGAATTATTGTCGGAACATACTCCTCAATTTTCATTGCCAGTCCGGTATTGGTGGTTTGGCAAAAGTGGAAAACAAGACAAGCGTAATATTTAAATCCCCCTTAAATAAGGGGGATTTTTTATTAAGTGTTATATTTGACATACGTAATACTTTATGCTATACTGGTTAAAAGTTTTCATACAAAATAAAGCCTTATAAATACCTTCGGTGAATAATATGGGAATTCTTGATACAATAATCCACACTAAGCAAAATGAGACTTTGAATCAGTTCAAACCTTCAGAAATTGTGAAGGAAGTTTTGGCTATGTTAAAAGATCGCGACAAGCAAATTCTCATTCATCGCTACGGATTAGAAGGTCAGGAAACCAAAACACTTGCCGCTATTGGTCAGGAACAAAATTTAACCCGCGAACGGGTAAGACAAATTGAAAAAGACTTACTTAAAACGCTTAAAAAAACCAGTCTTAAAAGTCCGGCTTTTGAGGAAGCTAAAGATTTTGTTGTTAGTATAATAGCCGAGCACGGCAGGATTATTGCTGAAGAAGGATTGTTGATGCATTTGAATATTTCCGAACAAAAAGAAAAAAATGCTTTAATATTTATTTTACACTTAGTGGAAGAATTAGAGCATTTTATTCATGATAACTACAAAAAAAGTTGGATTACAACCCTATTTAAGGAAGATTTATTGCACAGTTTTGTCGCGGAAAGTAAGCAAATTATCGGTTCAAAAAATGAGCCGGTGAATGCCGAAGGTTTTTTAGAGAATTTTAAGCAAACGCAATTCTATTCGGGAAACCAAGACCAATTGCCGGACAAAATTATTTTAAATTATTTAGAATTGGCTGTGGAAATTGAAAAAAATGTTTTTGGGCATTGGGGGCTTTCCTTATGGAAAGAGGTCAAGCCAAAAGATGTCGGCGATAAAGCCTACCTGGTTATGAAGCATAATAAAAAACCGGAACATTATTCGGTTATTACAGAAATGATTAACAAGTCCAAATTTGACGCCAGGGTTGCTTACAAAGAAACCGTGCATAACGAGTTAATTAAAGACCCGCGTTTTATTTTAATCGGCCGGGGTATTTACGCACTGTCGGAATGGGGC
>JBBRWU010000051.1:0-8192 GCA_038249015.1 Candidatus Doudnaibacteriota bacterium
GCGGATAAAAATCAAGGTAATTTTTAACAATTAAGCTCGGGTGATGGGGAAGGCTGCCCTTGGGGCAGCTCACGCCCATTAAGCCACCAGCTTCGCTGGTGGTGTCTCACTTACACCACTTTCTTTCTTCTGCGCCTTAAGCTGACTTTTTTGTCTTTTTCCCGGGTCAGCTGTTCCTTAATTTTAGGCATGACCAAATCAAAAGCCGCGTAAATATCAACGCCTCTGGCTTCCGCGTAATGGCCATGGGGCTGAATGTCAATTTCCGCTCGGAAAGGCGATTCGTTCGTTCGTTTTTTATCCACTTCTATTTCCACCCTAACTTTGTCCTCGCTGCGCAAAAATTTATCTATACCCAGCAGTTTTTCTTCTATAAACTTTTTTATGGAAGGAGATGCGGTTGTATTGGTTGCTTTGATGTTAAAATTCATGATTCGTCGCTGATTTCTCGCGCCTGCCTGCCGGCAGGCAGGGATCAGTACGCGGATTAAACGCTGATCTATGTTTAAATTATATCATACTTTATCAAATCCAATAAGTTCCGGCTCAAACTGCAAAGACAAGCCGGTTTTTTCTCGCACTTGGGACCGAACTTTTTCAGCCAGTCCGAGAACATCATCAGCAGTTGCCCTGCCGGTTTTATTAACAATGACCAACGGTTGATTTTTGTTTATAGAGGCTCCACCATTTGTTAATTCTTTTAAGCCACAAAGGTCAATTAAAAACGCCGCCGGAACTTTTATTTGATTGCCTTCGGTAAATTTTTTATTTTCCAGGGATTCAACTGATTGAGCTCCAAAGTTTTTCCCCAGTTCCGTTTTAAATTTGAGATATTCTTCCGAATTTAAAAATGGATTTTTAAAAAACGAACCTGCATTGCCATTTTTTGCCTTTATCGGGAAAGGAAACTTTTTATCTCTAATTTTAATTATTTCATTTCGAATTTCTGAAATACTAATCCCGTCTTTGTTAAATTTCTCCTTCAAATCCCTATACTCCAATACCGGCTTAGCCACTAAAGAAAGCCTAAAAATAATATCAAAAATAATATACTTGCTTTTGTCTGCGGAATTAAAAATACTTTTTCGGTATCCAAATCCGCATTCAGAATTTTTAATGCTGGAAATTTGATGGGTTTGAGTATTAAACACCAAAACAGATTCGATAGTTTTACTGGCCTCCTGCCCGTAAGCGCCGACGTTTTGAACGGCAATTGCTCCCGTGCTCCCCGGGATGTGGGATAAATTTTCAATCCCCCACCAATTATTACTTACAGCAAAACTCACCACTTCATCCCAAATCTCTCCTGATGCAACTTTTAACAAAACTTCAGTTTCGCCCCGGTTTAAAATTTCAATCCCTTTATTAACTATTTTTAAAACCAACCCATCAAACCCGGCGTCACTAACCAGCAAATTACTACCTCCGCCTAAAATCAAGGTTTTTAGTTTTCTCTCCCTTGCAAATTCAAAAGCCTGTAACGCATCAAATTCGTCACGGATTACACTAAAATATTTGGCCGGTCCGCCAATTTTAAACGTGGTATATGGAGCTAATAATTCATTTTCCAAGATTTGCATTTTATAAAACCTCTTTTAATTCGTAAGCTAACCGATTAAATGCGCCAACGGCCATAACAATAACCACGTCCGTTGGTTTACATTCCGCTTTTAAAATATCCAAAGCTTCCTGTTTATTATGAACTAAACGAATGCTATCTTTAATTTTTAATCCTTTTTCCTTTATCTCGGCAATGACGTCAGAAGATGTTATGGTCACGTTCGATGCTTTTTCCCTCGCAGGGTAAATATCCGAAATTAAAACTTGGTCCGCTGAATCAAAACTCGTCACTAAATCAGCTAACGTTGCCTTGGTTCTGCTAAATGTATGAGGCTCAAACACTGCCCAAATTTTAGCTTTAGGGTACCTTAACTTGGTTGCTTTTAATGTTTCTCTTACCGCAGTAGGATGGTGCGCGTAATCATCAATTATTGTCACCTCATTCTTTATTCCAACCAACTCAAAACGCCTTTTCACACCTTTGTAAGACAATAAATCCAAGGCGATTTGATCCTGGCTAAAACCTAGCGATCTTAAAACCGCAATTACTGCCAAGGCATTATAAACATTCATTTCTCCTGGTAATTGAATTTTGTATTGCTCTGTAGCACCGAGTAGCCTGCCGGACACATTTTTGGAATATTTATTTGAAACTTGCAAAGTAGTAAAATTTCCGCCGTACTGTGCCTGTTCAATTTTGAAATCCGCTTCATTATGAACACCGAAACTAACGCTGGAAAGATTGCTTTTGTGCACCAATTTCGACAAAACCGCATCGTCCGCATTGTAAATAATCAGTCCGTCCTCCGGCATTTTATCTATTAGCTCGGCAAATTCATCTTCCATTGCTTCAAGACTACTAAAAACATCCGGATGGTCAAACTCCAAATTAGTTAAAACCAAAATATCAGGTTTATAGTAATGAAACTTTGGGGTCGGGTCGTCGAACTGGGATTTATATTCGTCACCCTCAAACACAAAATAATTACCGTCGCCGACATAAAAATTATTCTGATAGTTTTGAAGCACTGCCCCGGCCATAAAAGAACTGTTGTCCAAACTCTTAAACGTATGACCTAAAAGTCCTGTGGTGGTAGACTTGCCGTGAGTTCCCGCAACTACAACCCGGAGTCTTTCTTTGCTTAATTCGTAAAGCAACTCCGCAAAAGATATTCTGGGCAGATTGTTTTTAATAATATACGCAACTTCGGGGTTACTTTCCGTCTCACCGGCTGATAAAATATACAAAGAAGCCTTATTTTCAATAACATGTTGCTCATCATAACCAAAAAAACATTCTATGCCTGCATTTTTTAAAACTTCTTTGGATGGTGAATATAGCTCTTTACTGTCGGAACCGATTACCTTATAACCCATATTTTTGGCAATAGCTGCGACAGCAGACATGGCAATACCACCCAAGCCGATAAAATATATTTTTGAACCCGGGGTTAATATAGCATTTAAATTAAAGTCTGGATGCATTGGTTTCTTTATTATTAATTAACTTTAAAATTTTGGGTAAATTCTCCTCGGCAACTTGCCTGCCTCGTTTATAATAGTACTCATTACTTTCCGGAGAAAATTCATTTTTTTTAAATTTGGGAAAATCAGGATAGATCATTAAGTCGCAAGACTCCTCAGAGTCCGTATTTTTTTTATTTGCTTCTATGGCCAAATCAAGACTTTTTCCCACAACCTCAAACATTCCCGGTTTTTTTGGAGCGCTCGGATCATCGCTAAAAATATTATGTAAAATATTTTCTATATTATCAACTAAAAATATTTTTTTTAATAAATTATAGATTTTTTTAGCGGAAATTTGATTTTCGCTAAAAATATGTTTCGTCCCGCGAACATTAACGCCAATCGTTACGTCCATGCCGGCTTGGTGCAAAAAATCCCCGGGTACGATAGTTAGCAGGCCGCCATCTACCAAAGTTTTTCCGCCCCAAACCACGGGCTCAAAAATGCCCGGGAGTGTACAGGAAATTCTGGCAGATCTGGCAATATCCCCCATACACAATAAAACCTTTTCCCCATTCTTAATATTCACCGCGACAAAGCCCATTAACGGACGTATTTCTTCAAAATTCATTCCTTTAGTAAAAGTACGGATAGCTTCTTCCAACTGGTCAATGTTAAAAACCCCGCCACCATTGGAACGTTTCATATAATTCTTGAACGAATCCGGCGTTAGTGACAAAATAAGCTTTTTAAATTCCGGCAGAGTCCCGCAAGCAAAGGCAGCGGTTACCAAACTCCCTCCGCTACAAGCGGTAATATAATCTATCGGCACATTTTGTTCCCCTAAATATTCCAAAAATCCAATGTAAAAAGCACTGCGATTACCGCTACCGGAAAGAGCCAATCCAACTTTAGGACGAGTATTTGAATGTTCCATCTATTTTTCCGCCAGTTTAATAATAATATCGGCAATTTTTTCCGTTGCTTTAACCGGCATAATTTTTGCAATATTTGCCTCCAGCTCAACTCTTGCTTCGTGCGCAAACACCAACTTCCTAATTAGGTTGGTAAAATTTTTAGCGGTAATTTTATATTGAGGAATAACAATAGCCGCTTCTCTAGACATTAAATATATCCCGTTTAGTTCCTGATGGCTGTCCGGCATCGGCACAATAATACTGAGTTTTTTCAAATTGGCCAACTCGGTAATTGTAGACAATCCGGCTCGCGATAAAACCATATCAGCAAGAGCATAGCAGTTAGCCAAATCTTCAACTTTTAAAAACTCAAAACATTTATAATTTTCGTAAATATTTTTTTCTCCCTTACCTTTGCCGGTCACATGAATTATTTGTACGGTCTTGGCCAAGCTCGGAAGACTTTTTTTAATAAGTTCATTGAAAAATTCTGCCCCTGTCCCACCGCCTAAAACCAGCAATGTCGGCAAATCATTTTTTAAATTGAATTTGGAAATGGCCGTGAGCTTGTTTCCATTTTTCAAGGGCTCCCGGAAAGGATTCCCCGTCAGTGTAACTTTATCGGAATTTTTTTTATAAAATAGACCTACGGAACTGGAAAAGCCGCTTTGAGACTCCGGAAAAGTAACGGTAATTTTTGTGGCTACAAGTTGACAAAGTTTATTTGCCAGGCCTAAGGAGAGATCTTGCTGATGAATAACCGACGGGATATTTAAAAACCAGGCTGCCCAAATTACCGGCACTTGTACAAAACTGCCCGCACCAAATACGCAATCGGGCCCGTAACTTTTTAAAATTTTATAACTTTGAATAAGCGCTTTTACAAAAATAAAAGGCGCGATAAAATTAGCCCAGGAAAAATAGCGACGGAATTTTGCCGTGGCAATTGGTGTAAATTCAATTTTTTGTTCCTCCGCCATATTTTTTTCCGGGCCGGTTTTTGTGCCGACCAGTAAAAAATGCGCTTTCGGATGAGTTTGGCGAATTTTTTCGGCAACTGCCAAAAGCGGAGAAACCGGCCCCCCGCTGCCGCCGCCAGCAAAAAGAATTTTCATACTAAATTTTTGTGATAAATTTTTAAAGTCTCCTCTGCCGTATTTTGCCAATTAAATAATATACTTCTCTGAAAAGATTTTTCCTGGATTTGTCCGTAAAATCTGTCGTCCCGAGACAGTAAATGCATTTTTTCTCCTATGTCTTTAGGGTCAAGCGGATCAAAATACACGCAAGCGTTATCATAAACTTCATTAAACACCGGTAAATTGGAAGCCAAGAGCGGCAAACCAAAACTTAGAGCCTCAACTCCGGGCAAGCCAAAACCTTCGTGAAGTGATGCGGTTACAAATGAATACGCTCCTTTATATAATGCCTGTAGCTCATCTTCGGTAACCTGACCCGTGAATACCAGCCGATTGGTATTTTTTATGTCCAACGCTTTATGTTTAATTTCCGGGTAATGAACGTCGGCTTTACCCACGATAACCAAATCCATATCAGCTTTATATTTTTGTAAAAAATAATCAAATCCCCTGGTTAAATTTATAACATTTTTTTTGCGCTCCAACACACCGACAAACAAAAAATAAGGACGGTGAAGCAAGTAGCGTTTTTTCACTTCTTCTACCAAATTTTCATCAACTTCCGTATTTAAAGATGACCCTTCGTAAGTTACACAAATTTTTTCCCCCGGTACGTGCAAATATTTTATAATGTCCTGTTTAGAATATTCGGAAACAGTTATTATCGCTTTAGCATTTTTTGCCGCATTTTCAATAATTTTTGTGTATGCTAAAAAATGTAAAATATGGCTTTTTTTTGCCCCTCTAATTTTATGGTGTACCATATCATGGATGGTGGTAACAAACGGCTTTTTATAAAAATACGGCACATTAAAATTGGGAAAGTGCACCAGATCCAAGCTAAATTTATTTAACTGTCTTAAAAATGAAGTTTGTTCGGCAAACGAATAATGTCTGGCGCCGGTTTCAACCAATTTGGCATTTGAATATTTTTCAAAAATTTTTGGCTCAAATGGACCCACTGTTTTTTTATTATAAAATAAATAGTATAAGTTATTTTTATCCATACTCAAAATACGGGGAAATAATTCCAATGCGTATCTGCCAATACCGCCCATTGCGGAACCAAATATTCTAATATCCAAACCGATTTTTTTAGGCATTTTATATTTGTTTAAAATTCTGCAGGACTTCTTCTGCACATTTTTGCCAGGTGAATTGCTTTGCCCGCAAAAATCCTTTTTCAATTAAGTTCGCACGCAATAGCTTATTGTCGACAATTTGATTAAGCGCAAAGGTCAAATCGTTAACATTGTAGGGGTTGATTAGCAAACCGGCATCCGCCACAACTTCTGGCAAAGAAGTTACTTGACTGGCAATTACCGGGGTACCCAAACCAAAAGCTTCTAAAGGCTGAAAACCAAACCCTTCGTAAAAACTCGGGTAAACCAAGGCCTTGGCTAATTTAATTAAAGCGGGCTTGTCGCTTTCCGAAATGTACCCAATATACTTTATTTTAGCATTTTTTTTACTTTTTTTGATCAGGGCAAAATCTCTTTTATATTTCCAGCCAAGTCGACCGGCAATAACCAGTGATGCGGGATTATTAACTTGCTCGAAAGCTTTGATTAAAGTTTTTAAATTTTTTCTGGGCTCAATGGTGCTTAAAAGCAAATAAAAATCCCCGGGTAAGCCGTAACGATTTCTAAGATTTCTTTGCTGGTCTTCTGAGAGATTAGGAGAAAATAAATCGTGGTCAATACCGGGATAAATAACTTTAATTTTTTCAGGGTTGATATTAAAAACTTTTATTAAATCGTTTTTTGTATACTCCGAAACTGCAAATAAAATATTGGCGCGATTAAAAGCCTGTTTATAATTTAAAAATTTATGCCATAGCCTTCTCTTGGCGTCGTAAAATTCAGGGGTCAAAACCGGCGATAAATCGTGCGCTGTTATAACCAATTTGGCTTTGTCTGCTATATGGTACTGGTTTAAGTTCGGCATAAACAATAAATCAAACTCCCCTGCCAATTTCTCCAACCTTATCGCCTTAAGTTTTAATCCGATGTTTAATAATTTGTTTGGAACCCGAGAATGGACGACTTTGGAATTGACATAGTGAAAATCTCCCAATTGTCTATTGGAAACGGAATTATAAAATAATGTATATTGATTCACCTTGTCCAGCTTGAGCAAATTATCCAGCAGGTTGAGCGTATAATTCTCTACCCCGGAAATACTGCCGGAAGACAAGCTTCGTAAATCTACCGCAATTTTCATACTAGTTTAACTATTTATGATAAGGGTCTTCGTGTAATATCACCTGTTGAAATAATTCCCAAGCCATTCTTGAATACTCATCTCTGGCTTGTTGCTTAACATAAGCAAGTTTTATTTCTGCTTCCTGCCTGGTAAGCTTTAACTCTTCCATTAAAAATTTAATATCATTTTCTTTGTCAGATCTTTCAGCATGAAGTGGAAACCTATCTCTTGCCTGATCATAATTAAATCCTTCCTTATAAGCCTCTTGAAGTAATATATGGCCCTCGGCTGCTTTTTCGTTAATTTGCACTCCAAACGGCAACTTATACGATAGTTTTATATCCTTTCTAAAATCCCTATCAAAACCTCCTTGCCCTCCATGACCTCCCAAATAGTCCATTATTTTAACACTGCCGTCTTGAAAAAAATACTTCCTTAGTATTTGAGCCTCTAATTGCACTGACGAATGCTGAGTCTTAGGAGCCGTTTGTGATGTCCTCCCTTGAATATTTTCATCAACTGCTCCAGATAAAACCATATTATTTTCCATTTCAGCAACTTTCCATCGGAACGGCTCTGATCCATCACTTTGCACAAATGTTCTCTTTACCGGCGGATCATGACTGGCCTCGTCAAACATAACCACCTTTGTAACCCCTGAGGCCTGAATGAATTTTGCTAACTTTTCTCGGTTATAGGTATATCGTTTATAAAAAATTATTTCCGGAATTTTTATGTCAACAGGGTTTTTACCTTCCCTGATTGCTTTTTCAAGACCAACAATTGGTAAAACCTTTTTTAATAATAGCCCATACCCCCTAGCCGAAGTGTCCCAAACTATAATCATTTCTGCTTCATTGCTCAAGGCATATTGGGCTAAATAATCAACTTCTTTTAAAAATAC
>JBBRWU010000052.1:0-8107 GCA_038249015.1 Candidatus Doudnaibacteriota bacterium
CGAAAAACATTTGATAGCCACAGTATTAGGTAACTATGGTTTTGATCCAATCAGTAAAACCTCTTTATTAAGTATTCCGGAAAATTTTTCTTGTTTATTATTAACTTTAGATTCTATGTTTTCAAATGGTCTAATAAAAAATGAAGGGATTTCAAAGAGTCTAAGATCCAAAATATCCAACGCTAAAGAGCTCTTTGAGAAAAAACCAAATTCAAAAGCACCCATAATAAACAAAATTCAGGCGGCAGTTAATGAAGCAGAAGCTCAACGAGGAAAGCATTTAACAGAAGAAGCTTGCTTAATGTTTTCAGCTAATTGTAAAAATCTTATAATCCAAATTCAAAATACAAATTAGCTAATTTTCCTCGTTAGATTTTGGCTTGAACTACTGAATAACAAACCTTTATCAGTTTTAATTGTTTTTCCGTAATTTCAGCGGATCAGCCATCCACTAAGCCGATGTAGTCAAATGCCACTTTAACGCACTAAAAAGCCTATCCAACGAGGTTTTATAGTATTTTCCCTGCACTTGAAGTATTGAAAAAAATAATTACCATAGATTTTTGTTCGTCAAACCATGCTTTACCTACGTGAAACAGGTATTTTCAGAGCTTCGAAGCCTAAAAACCCCATTTTTAACCTACTTTCACGAACGAAGCTGGTTTTACCCGAACCATTGGAAAACCCCACTCAGGAACCCACCACCAGGGAAGCTGGGAAAAAACCACGTCCTTTCTCCCCTTAGGGCCGCCCGTCTGGCAAGGAAATCTACCACCGGAACGCTTGCGGTAAAGGCCCCCACCCCAAAAAACAAACCGCCGTTTTTTGGGTCCCCGCCTTGACCGCTGCGCGCCCCGGAGGTGAGATGAATGCAACGACGGACGGCTCCGCCAGGGAAGAAAGGAAGACCCGGCTATTTAGCGATGCGTCGCATTATCCAAAACTTCGGTTGCCCACTGATTCAAACTTTTCCCGCAGGCTTTCGCTGCAATGGTAACCGCCGCGTGAACCTCTGGCGGAACCCGGAACATAAGATTTCCGGAAAACGGCTTTTGAGGTCTTTTTCCGATTCTCTTACAAGCTTCCAGATAGTCAATCACTGCTTCCTGGAAAGCTTCTTGAAGTTCGGAAACGCTTTCCCCATGAAAGGTAATGAGATCCTCGATTCCCAAAAGCCGCCCGAAAAAAATATTGTCCCGAGCATCGAATTCGACCCGGGCGGAAAATCCTTTAAAAGTTAGCAGGTTATTCATGGTTTTAATCCCATCCTTTCCAAGAATTCCCTCGCGGCTTCAACCTGGTAAGGCTTTGCTTCCTTTTGCGGGTGTGGCCGGTGAAAGCTGACGATGTTTTCCCCGAAAACAAAGCTGACGCGAGAACCCCGGCCTTCTATCGCAGTTCCGCCGAAAGCGACGAAAAGCTTTTCAATGGCTTTGAATTCAATATTCGTTTTGGTTGGCGTAGCAAAGATTGCTTCCAGCGTCTTTTTGTGTTTGCTGTTCACAGTCTAAAGATACCCCTTTTCCCCGAGAATGCAAGCATAATTTGCTAGCATATCAAGAAGACATTAACAATCCCTGTCAGCCCTTCCCGAACACAAAACCAGTGAAGTCATTGAGGCCGATTGTCACGGATTCCCAGAATGAAATCTTTCGCTGTGATGATTCCAGGACGGTCGCACGGATCGGCGGCGGAGCTTTCTGATTGTAGGGTATCATGGGCTTTTCCGGGGTGACACTTTTCATGGCCGGGTCAACCTGCCTGTATTCAAGCGATTTTTGAAGGGCTTGATTTTCTTCCTTCAGAGATCGCATTTCCTGCCTGAAGTTTTCCGCAAGTGCAAGGATCGCCTTTTCTATTGATTCCAGACGGACGGCAACCTGTGAATTTTCACCAGAAACCTTTGAAACTGACGAAGATTCAGTTATGGTGGCGGCTTTGAGAACGGCGGCCGCTTGCTGTGGGGAGTTTCCTTCATCGACCAGACGGGCCATACCTATAAGTTGACGAGCTTCCTCTTGGGTTAAACACCTGTTCCTTCCGTTTTTCTTAACTTCTATTTTCAAAAGTGAAAGCCAATATCGTGCCTTGTCCGAAGTTACATTTGCTTCTTTTACAACATCCGGAAACAGACGAAATGATGACTCCATCGTGCTTTCCTCCCCCATTCCGTGAATTCTCACCGGTGAACGTGTGACATGGTGACAAGCGTTTGTGACAGATATCGGCGAAATTCGGAGAAGGCTTTAATCATAGGTTTTGAAGGGGGTGTTGTTTTCACGGTGAGGGAGCTTCCCGTAAAATCTCACGGTGATTTTTCACGGCAGGATTCGAAAAGCATCATTTTGAATTGCCGCAATTCGCAGGTATTCTGAAGCCCGTCTAAGGAACTCCTGCTTAACTATCTTGAAAAAAATTATTCAACTTTTTGCTCGGAAGAAGGTTCTTGTGGCTTTTGTTTTTTCTCAAATACCTGAATACCGGGATTCTCAAGAATAAATCCATTTGGAGTGGGTTGCCCCATCTTTCCAGTAATAGCGGCTACCCATTGTGGAAAATTCGCTTGAGCTTCTTCCAATTTTTTAAATACTTTTGATTTAACCGTAATAGTGATTTCTCTCCCTTCAGCGTCTATAAGAAACTCTTTTTCCCCATTGGTGCCAGTTTTAATGCCTTTAGGTATCTCAGTAATCTTGATAGTAATATCCATTTTCCCTAGGGTGATCATATTATTTCCTTTCTTCAAAGCGATTTCGGTTTTGTATGGTCGAGCCTTAATAGTGATTATAAAAACACTAGCATGTGAAAAGCAAGATCAACGAAGAATGAGAGGCTAAAGCGGGGGGAAAAAAGACGCAGGGCCGATGTTTCCACCGGCCCCGACTTCTGGTTCATGGTGGCGCTCGAGTTGCATCTCTGCAGAGCTCTATCCTCCGCCACGAACGAAACAAGTATACCAAAACTTCTGTGGTAAAGCGTTAAAATCTCGGGGGTTTGGGGGCAGAGCCCCCATCCGAATATTTTTTTAAACCATTGCTTTGCTTTGGCTTTGATTTTGGTTATAATGCAACCCTGGTCCCTAAAAAGTGGGCCTAAAATACGATTCGCCCCTCGTTGTATGCTTGGCCGCTGCTACGAGAAGGCGAATTAGGGGAAGTCTTGAGTGTAAGGTTAATATAACCTTATCAGGGTCGTTAGTCAAGACTTCCGTAAATGAAAAAGGGAGTCTTGTTTTGTTAAGGGAAGAACAAAATTTAATCGGTGGGAATTTTGGTAAAAGCCTAGCCAGCATTCCGAGTTTCGAGTGCGAGTTTAATAAGAAGGCACTACTCGACCAAACCACCCCCAAACCATCATTAACACACACTTTTGAAATTTCAGAAAATAGTTTTGGAAAATCTTCAAAAAACCACTCAGTAGTTTCTGAGTCAGAAGAGAAGAATAGTGATAGATGTGACAATAATAAGAATATAGAGAAGAGAAGAGAAGGGGAAAAAGGAACAAAGCCTTCACCGCAAAAAATTATTGATAAGCGTGCAAAACGGAAAGGCTTTTCTGCTGTTTTGGCAAAAAAAATGATTCAGTATGGTGAAGAAAATGACTCTCCCATGCTGAAAACTTATTATAACGCCCTAAGTTGTTGCGACACTTTGATTCAGGAAGATGGGAAGTTGGTAACGCAACACTGCAAATCAAGAATTTGTGTGGTTTGTGGTGCGATCCGGACAGCGAAGGCGATAGATATGTATCTCCCAGAAATTAAGAAATGGGATCCCTACTTGGTGACGTTGACCATCCCGAATGTAAAAGAAGACGTTCTTAGCGAAACGCTAGATGAGATGTTGGATAATTACAGAAATGCTCAAAGATCTATAAAACGGCGGTTACCTTTTAAGGGAATCCGGAAGTTGGAAGTGACTTACAATCCGAAGTTTAATGATTATCACGGTCATTTTCACAGTATTGTGGATGGTTTAGCGCAAGCGCAAATGTTGCGAGAAGAATGGATGATTCGGAATCCCAATGCCAAGGCCATAGCTCAGGACGTAAGAAGGTGCGACAAGAAAACGCTGAAAGAGGTTTTTAAATATTCGATGAAGATCTTATCCTCCGACGAGGATGAAAGCTCCGATCTTCAATTATATCCTCATGCCGTTGACGTTATCGTCAGGGCTTTACATAGAAGAAGAACGTATCAAAGTTTCGGTTTTCGGTTACCGAAGAAGTTTGATGAAGATGATTTTGATGGGCAGGCAATCCAGGCTCCAGATGGAAATGTCGAGACGGTGGCAGTGTGGAACTGGATCCAAGACGTCCATAATTGGGTAAACAAAGAAACTGGCGAATTATTATCCAACTATAAGCCATCAAAACGAAGATTGAAGTTTTTAAAGAAAATAGATTCAAGTTAAGCCGAAAAAAGTTCCCCTGAAAAAAGCGAATTTCAAAAATATACAGAAAGAAGTCTTCTGTAGTATTTTGTAATTCATTGTAATTCGTTTTTTCAAACAAATTTAGGGGGGAATCTATGAGTAAAACCAACCCAAAACCAGACACTCAAATTCTTACCATTCGCTTTCCAGTGGCGCTTGTAAGGAAACTAGACCGCTATGTAAAGAGATTTGAAAAGGAATTCCCCGGAATCTCTTTTCAAAGAACGGATGCCGTGCGGCTTTTCGTGGAAAGAGGAATAACCGGCCCGATGGTTCCGGAACGTCCGCGAGAAGAAGACCCAAAGCCGCGGAAGACCAAATCGGCCAAGAAATCGAAGGCTAAAGCGGCACCCAAAAAGGATATCAAGTCCCGACTACCAGCCAAACGGAAGCCCGCCGCTAGGAAAGCCAAGCCCAAGAAAAAGCGGTAGCGTCCCGGCGCGTGAACCCGCGAGCGTGGCCGCATAAGATTTTAACATCCCCCCCCCAGCCCGAGCGGGCGGTCCCAGGTTTGCGAAGGGTCCAGTCCGGCGGGAAGATCCGGGGCTTTTTCGCGCCGTTGGCGCGAAGTGTGGCCGGGGCGAAAGGGGTAGCTGCGGGCGGGGTCGTCATGCCGTTTTCTACTTCGTAAAAAACGTCACCGGGCAAACCGCTCCGCAAGGCCCGCGCCGACGTCGTGTCGTCACGTTCCTCGCACCTGTCGCTGTCCGATAAGTCCGACTTATCCGACCTTGCCCCTCGCCTGTCCCAGGCTTGCCCCTTCGGGGTTTCCGCACCCCGTCCTCGGTCTCACGACTTTACATAAGCGAAGCCTATGCAAACTTCCCCTTCCGCCCCGCCCCCACCACGAGCTCACGCTCGTGAAAACCCCACCCGCCGGAGCTGGTCCCCACGCAATCCTCCCCTTTGTCGAAGGCTTAAAACCATGTTTTAAAATAGCTTGCCAATACCCCCCCCCCTTCGAGTATGATGCAATCCAACCAACACCATTGCCGCCGCCTTAGTCGAAGATTCTAAGTTGCACTCTCAACCTATTTGGGGGGTGAAAGTCTTGTTTCTTCGCTTGTTTCGAAACCGACTTTTTCTATGGTCGCTCTTGTTTTTGTCGCTGTTTGCGTTGACGGCCTGTAACAAAAAAGATGATGGTGTTTCCCCTCCTCAAACGACGGTTAAACCAAGCGATGGCTTGAGTAATTTCTTGGCAAATATTGAAAATGCGACGTTTGCGATTGATTTAACTCAGCCGGAAGAAAATCCGAATGCCCCTGCCCAAAATCTTCTTCTGCAAAAGAATATTGGTAGCTTTTCCGCAAGAATTACTTTTCCAAAAGCCTTAATTGCCCCGAATCCCTCTGGTCAAAACTTGGCGTTTTTGGCGATTCCTTCGGCTTCAAGTAATTGGCCTTGGCCTCTTTATGGGTATCCGTTTACCCCAGATCAAGCAATTGACGGGCTTGCCAATGAGACTTGGGCAAGTCATTTTGGGACCTGGGCAGGGTGGTTTCGGCTTGATTGGACAGCAACACAAACCATCGGTCGAATTTATATTACCTATCAGGAATTTGGCCAACCTTTTGGTCAAACGATTTCTTCGATTAAATATTATAATTTGTCTACCAATTCTTGGCTCACTATTCCCAATTCATCATTCACGTTAGGGGCATCCCGACCAGCCTATGCCGATTTCAGCTTCCCGGCGATTGAAACGACGGGCATTATCGTATATTTGAATCCCGGTCCGGAGGTTCCCCACCCGAACGCGTGTGTCTTCATCAGCGAAATCGAGGTTTACGGCGGTGCTACAGGTACTTTAAAAATTGCTTCACCGACAAGCGGTGATCTTTTCGCTTCTGGTGAAAATGTCGCCTTTATTGGCTCTCAAACCGGCACGGTAACAAATATTGAATGGCTAGACAATGACACTGTTTTTGCTCAGGGTCTTTCAGCTTCAAAAAGCGATCTAAGCCCCGGAACTCACACAATCACGTTGCGTGGTTCGACTGCTGGTTCCCAAATTTCTGATTCCATAACAATCGTGATTGTGAAATCCATAAAAATCAAAGACCTTAAAACCGGACTACCACCGGTAGAACCATTTAAAATGAGTTCCATTCGCGGCATTAAACGATTTCAGGCTATTGGTTGTCTGGATGATGCTGGGAATAACGAAATCGGCGCAGTAAAGGTTAAATGGTCTTTACCCGATGGGAAGCTTGACCCAACACACACAAAACGAAGTCAAATTTTAACAGCATTAAATTCCAATGTCGATAGAATCGGAGTTTTGTCTACGCAAAATGCCACTGCAACTGAAGTATTGGATAGCGATACGGCGACATTTATTTCTTATTTTTCCGGCAATATAACGTTAAAAGCCGAATTTCGAGTAGATAAAACTCATTCGGTAACTCCAAAAACACTTCCTATTTCCTTAAATCAGCCGGCATTTAGCGTAAAAATATGGCCCGTTCACGGTGTTGGTGCCGTAGACAATGTAATAATCAACGCTTGGCAACAACGCACTTATGAAGCTTGGGAAAAAGACGCCATTTTTAAGATCAATTCCATTGAAAAGTTACCAGAAATTCAAAATGTTGTTTATCCAAATTCTCCCCTTAGCCCACTTCCTGCAAATTTTGAATGTGCTGAACCACTTTTAACACCAATTTTAGGTGAAATTCCTAGTTTTCTAAATCCAATTATGTTTGATTCCCTACTTGTAAAAAACTTTAACCTTAATTTATTACCAAGACAGCCTCACGTTTTATTTTCCCAACGAGATGAGCCCTCAATAAATGCTTATCTCGTTGAGAAAGTTCATATTTATGGCCTTAGTCCTTTCAATCCAATGCAAATGATTTTCTCTCCTCAACTTGCTCTCGCTGCTGCAAAAGATAATTACTATAATTTTGATTCTCCCGGTCGATTGGATGATAAAAAAAAGTCAGGTATTACAATAAGCAGGCTCACATTACCATTCGATCCCCGGCAGGAAAAAATATTGGCTCACGAAATAGGTCATGTCTTAATTCAAAAGGACAACTTAGAGGATAACAGCATTTCAGGTAATCTCATGAATACTGGTGAAACTGGTGGTTTAGAATTAAGTTCAGAGCAATATATTGCTATTTTGAATTTTGATGGGAAAAAAGACCAGATTTCAACACTTATTTGGGAGCAATAATTATGAAAAAAATAAATATTTTCTTTCTAATATCTTTTTTATCTCTTCTCTTTGTAAATTCAGTTTACTCACTAGACAAAGAATCTCTTTGGTCTCTCTTAACCTTTGCAGACACTCCTGAATTAACTTTAAATGCTCAAAAAATTGCTATAGAAAATTCAAGCACTTTAGAGGAAATATTATTTATTAGTGATAATGAAAAGGATAATTCTATCGCTAGAGAGCAATCCTTAATCCTGTTATTAGGCTGTAGTTTAAATGGCAGAATTTCGAAAGAAAGCTTTTTCAATGATGTGTTTCGGTTGCTTTCTCAAGCTCCTAACTTTATTCATTCATCAAGAATAGAAAACGAAAAACATTTGATAGCCACAGTATTAGGTAACTATGGTTTTGATCCAATCAGTAAAACCTCTTTATTAAGTATTCCGGAAAATTTTTCTTGTTTATTATTAACTTTAGATTCTATGTTTTCAAATGGTCTAATAAAAAA
>JBBRWU010000053.1:0-7873 GCA_038249015.1 Candidatus Doudnaibacteriota bacterium
AAATCTAAACTCTTGCGATGCCCAATCTGCAATGCCAAAGCAGTTCCCCCGGCCAAATAAAACCGTGGCTTAAATACCTTAAGTAAAGGCATTAAACTTTTACGCTTGTTGTCTAATATTTCGTAATGCATTTTGCTTAAAAATTTCCTTAGGTTTTAGAGTTGCGCTAACCCCGTATATAAGCGCCCAAAAAAAATATGACTTTTCATTCCACTCCCCGGCCAAAGGTTTTTGCAGAACTTTTTTAATATCTTTTTCTGAATAAACCCGGGCAAGCCAGTCTGTTGCCTGCTTGTTGCCGTAATTTAAAACATTGGTGATTATCCGTTTTTTATCATTTTCTAAATCTAAATCACCAAGCTTAATCCACCACAAATATGGTTCAATAAATTTTGGAATATCAACATTTCGCATACTTATATTATAACATTTTTCGAAGCTTTTTAACAGCTTTTTTATGCATACTTTTATCCGATTGTGTTATAATTCTCTTATGCAAAATGTTATAGAAATTTCCAATTTGGTTAAGGTTTACCCAAAAAAAGGTAAAACCAAAAGCAGTATTACAGCGGTCAACGGCATTTCTTTTAACGTGGTTAAAGGCGAAGTTTTTGGGCTTTTGGGACCCAACGGCGCGGGCAAAACCACGACTTTGGAAATAATAGAAGGGCTTAATAAACACACTTCCGGCAAGGTAACGGTTTTAGGTTTGGACAATATAAAACAGGCTGACGAAATTAAACACCGAATCGGCATTCAACTCCAGTCCAGCCAATACTTGCACCATTTAACTTTGGGTGAGTTATTAGATTTATTTGCGTCACTTTATAAAACCGACCATGATAATAATCATACTACCCCCAACAAACAATCGTTCGACCTCTCTGCCTCGGACGCACTCGGCTTCTCCCCTCGCTCCCCCTTCGCTAAAGCTACGGAGGACAGGCAGGGGAGAAGGGAACAAAAACATCAACTCCTCAATCTCGTCGGGCTTGAAGACAAAATCAACGCGGAGGTTAAAGATTTATCCGGCGGTCAAAAACAGCGCTTTACCATTGCCACTTCCCTAGTGCATAACCCGGAAATCCTATTTTTAGATGAACCCACCACAGGCCTGGACCCTAAAGCCCGCAGGGATTTATGGCAATTAATTAAAACTCTAAGCCTGAGCGGGATTACCATTGTTCTGACCACTCACTTTATGGAAGAAGCTGAATTTTTGTGCAACCGTGTGGCGATTATGGACCAGGGAAAAATTTTGGAAATCGATGAGCCAAAAAAACTTATTGACCGCTTGTCCGACACTACCCAAGTTTCTTTTTTTACCGAAGATAAAATTAATTCCGAGCTATTTGTCACCCTGCCGGAAGTAAAAAAAGTTCATGCTAATTACCCCAAAGTTATTCTGGAAATCACTTCTTTGGATAAAATTTCCGCAATCGTCAATTTACTAAAATCACACAACATAACTTTTTACGGCTTTACCGTTAAAACCGCCACCCTGGAAGATGTGTATTTAAGACTAACGGGGAAAGAGTTTGAAGAGTAACAAATTAACCTAATTTCTAATTATTCCTAATTGTTCTAAACAAATCCCAATCTCCAATTACCAATTCTCAAATTCTGGCATTTAGCATTAGTAATTATTTAGGTCAATTAGAATAATTATAAGGCTAATCCATTTTTGTCAATTTTGTCAATTATTTAATTTTTGTCAATTATTTTTATGAATAGTTTTTACCAGTTATTTCTCGCCAACTTCAAAATGTTCGTCCGCGAAAAGGAAGGGTTGTATTGGACAATACTTATGCCCGGCTTTATTTATATTGCGCTTTCGGTTTTGCCTGTAGGAAAATTTACAGGAGGCACCATGGTTTACTCTAACTATGTACTTCCGGGCATTATTGCCATGACCATAATGCAGGGCGGCATTTACGGCCTAGCTTACTGGATGGTAGATTTAAAATCCCGTGGGATAATTAAACGTCTTATGTCCACGCCTATAAAGCAGTGGCAACTGGCCTTAAGCTTAGTTAGCGCCAGATTGGTAATTGTTATTGCACAAACCGTAATTTTAACTCTGCTGGGCGTATTTGTTTTTGGCGCGAGCTTTGCCGGCAATATACTTTCCACTTTAATTTTAGTGCTTTTGGGCGGAGCCATCTTTTTATGCCTGGGCTTAATAATTTCGAGCTTTGCCAGAAGTTACGATTCAGCCGCGCCAATAACTTCTACCATAGGATTACCCTTAATTTTTTTAGGTGATATTTTTTACCCCATCAGTTCCCTGCCTCCGGCCTTGCAAATTTTTGCCAAACTCCTGCCCATTACCTATTTAGCCGACGGGTTAAGACAATCCTACCTTTACGCTTTTGATTTTAATAAAGTCGGCTTTGATATTTTAATTCTCTTCATTTGGTTGGTTGTTATTTTACTGGTTACTATAAAAGTTTTTAAACTTAAAGAGTAAAAATAATACCTAAATTTAATCAAGGGTCATCCTTGCGTTGCGCAAGGATGACCCTTGATGTTATGTTCGGCGGGACCAAGTTTTTTATTTGATCTTAAATTTTTCCTTATTTTTAAACTGGACAGAAATATTCCAGGCAAAACCTAGTGCCTGTCCAATTGTTACCCCCACACGGGTACCGGTGTAACTCCCCGGCCCTTTATTCACAACTATTTTTTTTAAATTTGCCCGCCAACTGGCGGATTGAAATTTGAATTTCTTCAAAAACTCATCAAGTTTTTGAAGGGTCTCATGGCTTTTATGTGAATCAATTTTATAAATGCGTTTAACAAGCTTTTTGCCGTCCGATACTGCAAAAGTCACTTGATTAAAATCGCTTGTGTCTATATATAAGTTCATAGCACTTAGTTCATGGTACTTAATAGTTCACTCACAACTTCCCTGTCGTCCCATGAAATTCTTTTGTTGCCGGGTAAAACCAAAAACTGTTCACTGCCTTTACCGGTAATTAAAATTAAATCATCTTTTTGTGCAATTAATAAGGCTTTGGCAATGGCGCTCCTACGATCCAAAATTATTTGGTAGATAACTGCTAACTGCTGACTGCTTTTTGCTTCTTTAATTCCTAACTCTATGTCCTTGGCAATTTTTTCCGGATCACTTTCGTAAACATCGTCATTGGTAATAATGATATGGTCTGCAAACTTAGCTGATATATCCCCAAAAATAAATCTTTTGGAAACATCACGGTGTCCGCCGGTTGAACCAAACACGTGAATCAATCGTTGGGGTGATAATGTCGATGCGCCCTTTAAGGCGGCTAAAAAGCTTGCGGGTTCACAGCCGTAATCCACATAAATTTTTACCCCTAGATTATTTTCCACCGGTTCCATCCGTCCGCGCATAACTTTAAATTCGGCCAATGTTTTTGCTGCGGTTTGCAAGCTAACCCCTAAAGAATTTGCCGTAGCCACGGCAAGCAAAGCATTTTCGTGGTTAAAACTACCCACTAAATTTACTTTAAATTTCTCACCTTCCAAACTAAAGCCACCCTGCTGGTCAACTGCCTGATATATTTTCTGGCAAAAAGAATTCTGTTTTTTTAAAAAACTAATTCCCAATTTTTGGGCAGAAGGAAAAGCTAAAAAATATTCCGCTTCCGGGTCGTCCAAATTGGCCACAATGGTTTTTTTTGCCACCCCGGTTTGGGAAATACCGAGTAAAGAAAATAACCTACCCTTGGCCGCTTTATAATTTTCCCAACCGTTATGCGCCTGCATATGCGCCGGACTTAAATTGGTAAATAAAGCGTAATCAAAATCTATCCCCAAATGCCGGTTTTGCGCCAAACCTTCGGAAGTACATTCCACCACTGCAAATTTACACCCATTATTTACCATAGCTTTAAGTTGTTTTTGGAGCAATACGCCTCCGGGCATAGACAGCCCGTGCTTGTTAATTTCTTCTCTCGAGCCGTCAGAAAAACTAACCGTGGTAATAAACCCACACTTTTTGCCGGCCGTATTCAAAATATAGGTCAGCATTTGCGTGGTGGTAGACTTGCCGGCCGTGCCGGTTATGCCTATTACCGTCATTTCTTTACTGGGCTGGCCAAAATAATAACTCGCCATTAAAGCCAAAACCCCATGGTACCAGGGCCTTAAGGCTTTTAAAATTATCTTGGGGATTAAAGCTTTGATGCATTTCATAAGTAGCTTCATTATACTGTAAATAGCCAAAAAATAAAAAATCTCCTATACTTATACTTAGAGGTACTTTAAAAGTTGCCCCGATACCAAAATTTCAAAAAAAATGACAAGCTTAAACCAAAGCTTAAAATATCAATCTTCCAACGCTAACCCTTGGGGCCTTAGCGCTCTTTACGAAGGCTACCTGTTGGAATTTTCCGGCCTACCGAATCGGGCGCGCATCCGCAAAGAAAAATTGCAAAAACTTTTTCCTTTTTTAAGAAAAACTCCGGTTGCCACGGGGCAAAAAATAATTAAATCGGTAGATATCTATCCCCTCTTTAGCCCCAGCGCCAAAACTGCCTGGAATCGAGGTTGTTTAATTGCGCTTAATCATAAACGTGAAATGGCTATGGAGGATTTATTTCTAGCTTTACTGGATGCCCCCTCTATTATAAAACTTTTTGCCAAATTAAAAATCAACACCGCTTCGGCGAAAACTTTTTTAACTAACTACATAAAATTATCCCGACAAACCGAAACCAAAAATATTGTCCATGTTCCGTTTGAAGCCTTTCTTTGGGCCATGAAACTCCATAATCATAAAATTGGTAGCCTCATGCTTTTGGGCGGACTCTTGCGCCTGGCACCCCAAGACAATGTGTTGCAGGCAATTTTTACTAATATTGGGTTAACCGTTGAAAAGTTGGAAATCTTAACCGTTTGGATATTAAATTTAGACTACGAATTTCCAAACTCTACTCCCGCTGCCCAGACCGCCTATTGTTGTATGCAGGCCCAAGCTCTCGAAAACCACTTTGGTTATTTTTTTGAATTTCCGGCAATTGATGCGGCGGTAAAATATTCACAAAACTATTATCAGGATCTCCGGGGTCAAAAAGCTTTGCAATATTTGGTCAAGGCGGGTAACTTGGCCAAAGCCATGGGCAGTAAAATTATTAGTGAAAAATTAGTCAGTCAAGCGGCCGGCAAATACTAATTTCTCAGCAAAAATTGGGTCATATGGAATAGTGCCATGGTTGTAAGTTGGCGGATTTAGGTCTTGGTATTACAACCTCACCTTGAGCGTAGCTCTTGTAACCCTTATACATTGAATAATCACCATTGTGAGCGTAAGCGAAGAATCGCTTACATAAGGGACTCCTCACTCCGTTCGGAGTGGTTAAATTCGCTAAAATGATAATCGGTAAATCATTAACCGATTATTACCATGACAACATTGGAACAAAAAACCTTAGAGCTGTTCTTTCTGGCAGGCATATTTGAATGGTTTGACCTCGTGGATAGCCAAAAGGACGACACTACGATGAGAGTCACACTACAAGAAAAAAATATTCCCCAAAGGGATTATTTTTTTAATTTGGCTAATTTTCTCAGTACTTTATATGCCTTATACCACAGCGGGTTAACTACCAAATCATATGCTCCGGCATATTCTTTTATCCCCCCTCTAAAAGATCCCGAATCTAATTGAGGAGTCAAAGATGTTAAGTCTTGTTGAGATGCTAAAGATCCCGTCGCAGACCCCGAACTTGTCGAGATGGAGCTTGTTGAATGGGCAAAACCTAATTTAAATTTAACGAATCCAGGGGTTTCGCCGCCGGAAGTTTCAATCCCCCAAAAATCGTAAAAATCAAAGCCCAAGGCTTTGGCATCCAGCATGGCTTGATAGTGCATTAAATACGGAGCCATTACATTCTTGTGCAAAGATGATGAACCCCCAAACAAAAACGTCCGAACTTTGCCAAAATCTATCATTATAGCGGTAGCTAATAAATTATTTTGGTAAATCGCTTTATACAAATGCGCCTTAACACCGCTTTGACTTTGCAAAGCGAATAAATCAACTAAGTTTTGATAATACTCAAACGGATAAGACTTAAATCCCTGGCGCTTGGAAGTATCACAAATTAAATCTATGGCTTCCTTAAAATATATCCCGTGCCCAATGCTAATTTCCAACTCCTCTTTAATCTCTACGCCGTGCTTTTCGGCCAGCCGAATATTGTAGCGGGTTTTAGGATGCATACCTGCCAAAAGTTCTTCTTCGGATTTGGAAAGATCTATTATTAAAGTTTTCCCCGGTTGAATGTTTGCGGTTTTAACTCCTAAATGCTGTATGCTGAATGCTAAATCCTTGTCCTTCGGCTCAATTCTGATAAAAACCGCGTCAGAAAATTTTACCCGCAAAAGATTTAACGCGGATTCAAAAATCCAACTTCCGACTTCAGATTCCTCCGACCTTCCGATAACCGGTCCGAGTGGTGCATACAAATAATAGCGCCCCAAAGGCAAAGGCATTTTTATCAACTGTATTATCCCAATCATTGCCCCGCTGTCATCCTCAATCTTAAATCTATAAACCGCTCGCCCCAATCGCACCTGCCACTCTCCCCATTCAAAACTCTGCAAAAAACTACCACTTTCGCAACTCGCAAGAAAGTGGTTATAATTATCCTTTTGATCTTCCTTTATTTCAATGAGTTTTAAGTTGGCCAATTTCTAATTAGAATAATTTTTAATAAATTACTTCCCAAATAATTTTAACGCCTGCTTAATCTGCTCTCCCTGGCTTGCTCCCGCATCCAGTTTTCCGATTACTTCCCTAACTTCCCGCTGGTTATAACCCAAAGCCAACAGCGCATCAAACACATCGCCGTTGACCGTTGACCGTTGACCGTTGACCGTTGACACCTTATCTTTTAATTCCACAATAATTTTTTCCGCGGTTTTTGTGCCAATTCCGGAAATCCGTTTAAACACTCCGGCGTCCTGTCCGGCAATCGCCTGGCGTACCGCGTCTACCCGCGCGGCGGATAAAATTGCCAAAGCCACTTTGGGACCCACTCCGGAAACCGTAATTAACAATTCAAAAAACTGCAAAGTGGCAAAATCGGGAAGTCCGAAAAGCGACTGCCCATCTTCGGATATTTTATGGTAAGTATAAAATTTAACTTCGGAACCAATACTGTTTTCCAAGACTTCGGGCGTAACAAAAACCTTATACCCAATTCCTTGGTTTTCCACAATAATATAACTCAGCCCTTTTTCTAAAATTTTCCCGTTTAAATAAGAAATCATTGCTTTTCCCTAAATACTTAATAATAACTACTCTATACTAATTCTATTCTACCAATTCCTACGAGGATTGACAAAAGCCACGGTATTAAGTAGAATTATACAACTTTCGATTTTTAGGAGGAATATAAAAAACGGGCTAGGGCGTTCGCCCTTAAGTCAGGCTAAAAGCCAATTGCGAGCGGCGGGGACATCCGCTTTTGATTGCTTTGGTAGTCTGCCCCGTTCCCCCGGGTGGTGTGTTGCCTAAGTAAAGGCGTTATTGCAAAGGTCTCTCCTTTGCCTGTATAACCGGACTCAATGTGAGTCCCACACACCACCACCCATTTTTTGCCCGCAAATGCCATCTGGCGGGCCGGCTACAACATTCACCCCGAGTGTCGTAGCCGTATTTTTTTAACTTTATACATTCTACTAAATCCTCTATACTAATTTTAGAGGGGCATATGGAATTTAACCACTCCGAACAAAGTGAGGAGTCCCTTATATAAGCGATTCTTCGCTTGCGCTCACAATGGTTATTATTCAATGCATAAGGGTTATAGACGCTTGCGCTCAAGGTGACGTTTAATACCAAGACCTAAATCCGCTAACTTACAACCATGGCACTATTCCA
>JBBRWU010000054.1:0-7655 GCA_038249015.1 Candidatus Doudnaibacteriota bacterium
CAGATTGTTAAGGAATTAGGGGTTTCGTAATTCAAGGCCTCAAGTGTTCTAGCTCAGACACCGCTACCTCAAACTCCCGATGACAGCATGGCATCATCATGTTTTTGCCCTCCTTTATGGGACACCTAAAAATAGCAGTTTGACAGGTGAATGTCAAACTTGTATAATGTGTTTAATTGAATAAGAAACCCGACCGCAGATACGCAGATAAGGAACAAATGGCGCAAATGAATGCATCATTTAACTTTCAAATATCAGCGGGCGAATTACCTATAATTGGTCACGAATAGGGGAAGAACTCCAAAAGGTTTCTGGAGAGTACCCAAAACGTGAAAGCGAAAGATCTGACATCTTTTGTCAGTTTTTTTATGCCTTATTCAGGAAAATTATTATCAGTTTATAGCAGATAGCCCTATAAGCTAAAACCTATAAGCTAGAAGCCAATAAAATGCCAACAATCAATCAGCTGGTACGCCATGGCAGAAGGTCCTTGACTATAAAAAGCAAGTCTCCTGCTTTAATGCGCCGGCAAAACTTAATCAAGAACAAAACGTTGTTCATTAAAACCGGCGCCCCGTTTATGCGCGGTGTCTGTTTGAAGGTGTACACCACCACTCCGAAAAAGCCGAACTCGGCTTTGCGTAAAGTGGCGAAAGTGAAATTGACCAACGGGATGGAAGTTATTGCTTACATTCCGGGGATTGGTCATAATTTGCAAGAACATAGCGTGGTTATGATCCGCGGTGGCAGGGTAAAAGATTTACCAGGTGTCCGTTACCACATTGTGCGCGGAAAGTTAGATACTCTCGGAGTCGACGGGAGAAAAAAGAGCCGTTCCAAATATGGAGCGAAACGTAAGTAGTTCATCAAGCTGAAAAGTTCATAAAGTTTATAAAGTAACGTACTTGATAAACTTGAAGAACTTGATAAACTTTTAACTTATTTATTATGCCAAGAAAATCCAGAAGTTACGATAAACACGTTCCGGAACCGGATCCAAAATACGGCTCCGTAAAGTACGCTAAATTTATAAACTATTTAATGGAGCGCGGAAAAAAGAGTATTGCCCGCAAGATTTTTTACGATGCTTTGGAAATTGTCGGAGAGAAAATTAAGAGTATGCCTCAGGCTCCGGTTGTTGCCGCTAAAACCGACTCTTCCGACAAAGGCGAAAAAGTTCCGGAAAAAGTTTTAGAAGGCCGTCAGGTTTTTGATATCGCTTTAAAAAATATTGCTCCGATTATGGAACTTAAGTCCCGCCGTGTCGGCGGAGCAAACTATCAGGTGCCAATGGAAGTTATGGAACCTCGCCGTACGACTTTGTCTATGCGCTGGTTGCTGATTTCCGCCCGTTCAAAAAAAGGCGCGCCTATGTGCCAAAGACTGGCCGGAGAAATTGTGGATGCCTATAACAAAGTCGGGATTGCCATGAAGAAACGCGAAGATGTCCACCGTATGGCCGAAGCCAACAAGGCCTTTGCTCACTTTGCAAGGTTTGGTCGCAGATAGGCGACCAGTTAGAAAGTTTATCAAGTTTGTAAAGTTATAAAGTAACTGAAGTTTTTATCTCTTGATAACTTGAAGAACTTTTTATAGAACTTTAAAAAATCTATATAGAAATCTATATAGAAAAAGAAAAACGCCCTGCACCATTCGTCCCGACAAGTCGGGATTCGGGTACAGGGCGCGGCCGCAGTCATCGTTGGGTGAAGGGCGTTTGTTACAACGCTTGGCCGCAGAACGGGCAAAAGAATATCTGAGAAACCTCAAAGTAAATTTCTAAGAGGTTCCCGTTACCGTCATATACGTCTTCTTCATACATCGTGTGCATGAAGGTTCTGGGGTCGCCAACGAACGAAGATCGGCTTTCCCCGAAGTACACGGAGCTGTTTCCAAATCCCTCCAGGCATTCACCATGCTGATCGTCTCCTTCCAGGGTTGGGACATTGGGCCATAAATCGGCCCGTGAGCAATCTCCTCGTCTATGTAACATTACTCCTCCTTTCTTCAGAATTTCTGGCCGCGATTGGTATCAAAGCCGGATTATAGACACCCCAGAATAGCAAAGAGAGAGAGAGGTATGTCAATTAGAAATTTACAAATATCAAATGTTAAATGAATATCAAAGTTTGAAATTTGAAATTACAGAATGGATCTTGAAGCAAGGTCAAGATGACACACGGGCGGCCAAGGCCAGCCCCTACAAATTAAAAACTAATCACTAAAATTTATTTTATGCCTAGAGAGTACCCTATAGAATATACCCGCAATATCGGGATTATTGCCCACATCGACGCCGGAAAAACAACCGTCACCGAAGGGGTATTGTTTAACACCGGTATGATCCATAAAATCGGCGCGGTTCACGAAGGTGAAACCACAACCGACTGGATGGAGCAGGAACGTGAACGCGGAATTACAATTACCTCCGCTGCCGTAACTTGTTACTGGACACCCCGTTTTATTAAAATGTCCGGTGAAATTAAACATAAAATCAACATTATTGACACTCCGGGTCACGTAGACTTTACCGTGGAAGTGGAACGCAGTTTGCGCGTGTTAGACGGCGCCGTAGTGGTTTTTGACGGCAAAATGGGCGTAGAACCGCAAAGTGAAACCGTGTGGCGCCAAGCCGATAAGTATCACGTACCTCGCATGTGCTTTATTAACAAAATCAACCAAACCGGCGGAGATTTTTACAAGTCTTTAGATTCCATTCTAAAACGTCTTTCACCGAATGCTTTTCCGATACAGCTCCCGATTGGTTTTGAAAAAGAAATTAACGGTGTGGTGGACTTAATTAATATGAAGTCCTACACCTATAAAGATTTTACCGACAAAGAATTCGTTGTCGGCGAAGTACCGGCCGATATGATGGAAAAAGCCAAAGAGTACCGCCATAGATTATTGGAAAAAGTTTTGGAAAGCGACGACGCCTTAATGGAAAAATATTTGGGCGGGCAAGAGCTGACCGAAGCGGAATTTTTAATGGCCATTCGCAAAGCGGTACGGGGCGGGGCATTTTTCCCGGTACTTGGCGGAGACGGTCGCGGGATTATTGTGCAAACAATTTTAGACGCGGTTACCAACTTTTTACCGAGCCCGCTGGACCGTGGTATTGTTCACGGCACCGACATAAAAACCGGCGCTCCGGTGGAACGCAAACCCCAAGACGATGAGCCGTTTACCGCTTTGGCTTTTAAAATTGCCACTGACCCATTTGTGGGTAGGCTTTGTTTTTTCCGTGTATACGCAGGGCATTTAGAAGCCGGCAGTTACGTGCTTAATGCCCGCACCGGCGACAAAGAACGCGTGGGACGTATTGTCCGAATGCGCGCGGACGAACGCGATGAAGTAAAAGAAGTTTTTGCCGGCGACATTTGTGCGTTGGTAGGACCGAAAAATACTTTTACCGGAGATACACTTTGTGATGTAGAAAAACCGATTGTTTTGGAAACCATTAAGTTTGCCGAACCGGTTATTTCCATGTCTATTGAACCAAAGACCAAAGCCGACCAGGAAAAAATGGGTATTGCTTTGTCCAAGTTGGCCGAAGAAGACCCAACCTTCCGCATTCGCGGTGATGAAGAAACTCAAGAAACAATTATTTCCGGAATGGGTGAATTGCATTTGGAAATTATTGTTGACCGCATGAAGCGCGAATTTAAAGTGGAAGCCAATGTCGGCAAACCGGAAGTCGCATATAAAGAAACTATCAAAAAAACTGCCGAAGTCGAAAGCAAATATATTCGCCAATCCGGTGGAAAAGGACAATACGGACACGTTTACTTGCGTATTGAACCGCTGGAACGTGGTAAGGGTTATGAGTTTGTTGACGAAATTGTCGGCGGGGCGATTCCGAAAGAATTTATTAAGCCGGTGGACAAGGGTGTTCAGGAATCCGCGGCTAACGGTGTTATTGCCGGTTATCCGTTGGTAGACTTTAGAATTGCTCTTTATGACGGTTCTTACCACGATGTTGACTCCAGTGAAATGGCATTTAAAATCGCCGCTTCCAAGGGTTTGCAAGAAGTGGTAAAACGCGCCGACCCAATTATTTTGGAACCGATAATGAAAGTTGAAGTTATTACTCCGGAAACCAACATGGGTGACGTGATTGGGGACTTAAATTCCAAACGTGCACAAATTAACGAAATGACTGACCGTCTGCACTTAAAAGTTATAGATGCTTTTGTGCCGCTTTCCGAAATGTTCGGTTATGCCACAGCCTTGCGTTCTATGAGCCAAGGTCAGGCCAGCTACACAATGGAATTTGACCATTACGCTGAAGTGCCGAAGAATGTTGCTGCCGGAATTATTGAAAGTAGAGCCGGCATTAATGTTCGTAAGGGGATGTAATACCACAGATACGCAGATTAAAAACAGATAACGCAGATAAAAAGCCACCCTGTTCGACGGGGTGGCTTTTGTAAAATATCCGCCTTCGTTAAAACTACGGCAGATTGCCTGCTATTTAATAAATTAATGTGGGCAAAAAGAAAGTGCCGGCGAGTCCGTTGTGGGGACCGCCGGCTAAGTTTGCGGAGCATGCTCCGCCTAACGAAACAATTCTAGTATTTTGGGTGTGAGGCCACCCAAAGCTACGGCGGCAAGGCCGATGAGTATGGCAATAACAAAATGCCTGTCATTGCCAGCCAGTTGTTCAGCCACTGCATTGTTTTCCCTCCTATCTCGCCGGGTTTTGGGGTCTCTTGACCTTTATCCCTTTGTGGCGATACCTTAAAGTATCAAAAAATAGGGGATTGTAAAGGCAATAAATTGGGAGTATAATGGGTTAAGTAAAAGTAATAAAGTGCCATTTCGAGCTTGTCGAGAAATCTGTAACACAGATTCCTCCGCTCGGACGCACTCGGTCGGAATGGAAAAGATAATGAATAATCTACAAGATATTATAAATTTGGCAAAAATAGACGGAGGCAAGTTTTTTGTAATTGATGAAACCGGGGAGGCAAAATTAGTAATTTTGCCTATGGAAGAATACCAGCGGTTATTGTTGGGAAAATTGCAAAAACAAATTTTGGACGTGGAAAATGTAAATAAACTAATCACCAAAATTCAACTGGAAGAGGACATCACACCACAGAATTTAAAAGGTTCACCCCGTAGCGACCAGCAAATCTGGTCCGGTATCGGGGCCCAGTTGCAGGAAGTAATTCCTTCCGTGCCAAACCCGTCGCAAGTTATGCCTCAGCCTACGGTTAAAGGCCCTACGTTAAGTCACACGCCGGCTTTTACGCGCGTGGATTTGCGTGCCGAGGTAATTGACCCAAGCTTTGACTTTGAAGCGCCAAAAGTGGAAATTGATGACCTTTGATTAAGAGTGTATAATTAAATATATGACTTACAAATTTACAACAATCATAAATAAAGAAGATAAATGGTATGTATCCCGTTGTGTTGAGCTTGGGGTTGTTAGTCAGGGTAAAACTATTGAGTTGGCGCAGAAGAATTTACAAGAAGCGGTAGAGTTGTATTTGGAAGATATGCCAAAGGGCAAAAAGTACTCAATGAAAAGTCCTGCCTTAATTAGTACTATGGAAGTCGTCAATGGCTAAAACTTTTTCAGGAAAACAAGTAGTCAAAATTTTGTGTAAATATTTTGGCTTCATTGCGGTTTCCCAAAAAGGTAGTCACGTAAAATTACAAAGATCCGCTCTCTCAGGAACTATAACCACTATTGTGCCGATGCATAAAGAATTAGCCCGTGGCACCTTCCGGGGAATTTTGGAGCTGGCAGAAGTCAGCGAAGAAGAATTTTTGAAATATGCGTAAATCAAAAATGAATATATCAGCTTTTAGTATTTTTGCGTAGATGAAGCATTTTCCCAGTCTAGAATGAACCCAAGCGGTTGATTGACAAAATCGGTAAATATCTTTAAAATAAGTTGTAGCTGAAAAATTAAAAATTTTATGGATCAGGATATTAAGGAAGAATTTAATAAAGTTCAAGGAAAGTTTGATCAGGTAAACAAACGGGTTGATAAAGTCGTAAAATTTTTGCAGACTAAAGTGGCTTTGAAATCGGACTTGGAAGATATGGAGAACAGGTTAACGGGGAAAATGGTCACCAAAGATGATATTAAAAAAGTTATGGAAAAACTGGATAAAGTTATTACTACACATGATAAACACGACAAAGAGCATTTGGTTACAAATCACCGTTTGGAAGTGCTGGAAGCAAAAGTTGGAGTTTCTTAAAATTAAGTAAGTTTACTTAATAGACCTGTTGCTTAATAATTTCTCGCCCAAAATATGTTCTTTCGCCAAAACCTTGTTTAAAATTTCTCCGCTTAACTAAGGTTAAACATCAAAATTTTAAACTGCGGTTTTGTCTGAAATATCATAATTTTGGATCAAAAAATTATTAAGCAACAAGTCTAATCAAATAATTAATTTTTCCGCCGCCGTCCGCCTTAGGCGGACTATGGCGGACTAACGTCGCTCTGGATCGTTCCGATATATCGGGATAAAAAAGAGATCCCTTTGGCGCTGTAGCGGATCGATACGCAATAGCGCTTAGGGTATCTCGGGCGAAACGTTCCAATATTTATTGGAGCAGAAAGCAATAATTCAATGGCAGATAAATTTGACCGTAGCAAAACACACGTCAACGTAGGAACCATTGGTCACGTTGACCACGGCAAAACTACTTTGACCGCTGCGATTACTACCGTGCTTGCCAAAACCGGTGGCGCGAAAGCCAGAGCATACGATTCTATCGACAATGCTCCGGAAGAAAAAGCCCGTGGTATTACTATTAATACCGCCCACGTAGAATATGAAAGCGCCAAGAGACACTACGCTCACGTAGACTGTCCGGGACACGCTGACTATATTAAGAATATGATTACCGGTGCCGCTCAAATGGACGGTGCAATTTTGGTAGTTTCCGCAGCTGACGGCCCAATGCCTCAGACTCGCGAACACATTTTGTTAGCCCGCCAAGTAGACCTGCTTTTACAAGTGCTTCCGCTCGTTCAACTGCATCGCCTGTAACACCAATCGCAGCTGCCACGCGCAAACGGCCATAAACATCTTTATTAGCAATTGGTTTTTGAGTTAACTTAGTGATATCTCTAAACGTGATTAATCCCACTAATTTACCCTCTTTATTGATAACTGGAAGTTTTTCGATTTTATGTCCTTGTAAAACTACTTCGGCTTGTTCTAATGAAGTTCCTTCGGCTACGGTAACCAAATTTTCACTTGTCATTACCTCAATAATAGGTCTTGCATTATTTTTCTCAAAACGCAAATCTCTATTGGTTACGATTCCTTTCAATCGGTGGTCTTCATCGATAATTGGAATACCGCCAATACCGTATTCTTTCATCGCATTTTTAGCGTCCGCTACTGTAGAAGTTAGCGGTAAAGTAACCGGATCGATAATCATACCTGACTCCGCACGTTTTACTTTACGTACTTTGGCAGCTTGTTGCTCGATTGTCATATTTTTGTGCAAAACACCTATTCCACCTTCTTGAGCCATAGCAATTGCCATAGCACTTTCGGTAACGGTATCCATAGCTGCGGATACAATAGGAACATTAAGCGTTATATTTCTTGAAAATTTTGTTTGGATACTTACCTCTCGGGGAAGCACATTAGAGTAGTTAGGAACTAATAATACATCG
>JBBRWU010000055.1:0-7308 GCA_038249015.1 Candidatus Doudnaibacteriota bacterium
CTATTATAGTTGTATAGTATTAAAATCATCACTTATCAAGAGTTAGTATATGAAATTTTTAGCATTTAGTCAAACAAAATTAGGGAGTTCCTTTGCGTTGCCTCCTCCTTCGCTAAAGCTACGGCGGACAGGCGCGCATGGGTTGGGTGGGGCAAGGGCAACATCTTCTTTGGCGGCGCATTTTACTTTGCGCCGAGGCTATTTCTTACGATTTCACAAAAAGTGAAAATTGGCGGAGAGGGAGGGATTTGAACCCTCGAACCCCTTGCGGAGTTACCGGTTTTCGAGACCAGCGCACTAGACCACTATGCGACCTCTCCATGCATAACTTTTAGTATTATAAAACAAAAGCCGTTGTTTAACAACGGCATTTTAAATTACAATATTTTTACAAAAACTTTTTCTGTGAACTTTACTTACACCATTTTTCTTAATGTTTTTCCTGTGATGCAACGTTCCATAACCTTTATTTTGGCCAAACCCATACTCGGGATATTTTTTGTCCAACTTTGTCATTAGCTCATCACGGTAAACTTTAGCAACTATAGAGGCTGCTGCAATAGAAAATATTTTTGCATCGCCATCCACAATTGCTTCCTGAGGAATGTTTAATGAAGGAATAGTGAATTTGCCGTCGATTAATAGAATTATGTTTTTGTTATTGCGAACCCGAGTGCATCCGAGGGTGTGGCAATCTCTTGATTGCTTGGGATTGCTTCGTCCACCTTCGCTAAAGCTACGGCGGATTTGCAATCGGCTACACTCCTCGCAATGACAAAGTAATTTACTCACTGCTCTTTTCATAGCAAGCAGTGTTGCATGATGAACATTAATTTTGTCGATTTCTTTTTCACTCGCCAGTCCGATTGCCCAAGAAAAATTTTCTTTAATTATTTTTGCCAACTCCTCACGTTTTTTTGCCGACAATAACTTACTGTCTTTAATTTCTTTGAATAATTTCTGGTCAATCCTGGACAATTTTGAACAATCAAAAATTATCGCCCCCGCAACCACCGGACCTGCCAAACTCCCCCTCCCTACCTCATCACAACCAATAACAAGATTGAATCCCTGTTTAAATTTTTTTGTTTCGTATTTTGTATTCATTCTATATTCTAAATGCTATATGCCAAATACTAACTATGTTCTATATCAAACAAGAGTGGAAACGTAAACGTTCCACTCTTTTACATCTTAACTAAGCAAGTGACACCTATGGAACGCTCTTATGTATTCGTAGAATTCGGATATAATTTGTAGTATTCGGATCGCTATTGTAGCTTGTTTGATTTCAGTTTTGCAGACGAAAGCTTTGAGCTGTTTAAATTTTTTAATAGACTGGATTCAAAAGTGTAATTAATTAATTTCTTTTCTTCGGCCTTCTCTTCAGCAAACTTAATCAGCTTTTGGAGCAATTGATCAAACTCTATGCCGGACGCTTTCCATAAATGATGATACAAAGTCCCGGGAAGTGGATTCACTTCATTAGCGAAAAACTTTTGAGACTGTTTGTCAAACAAAAAATCCACACGCGCTATACCACTGCAGCCCAAAGCTTTATAAACCTGCTTGGCGGTATTTTGAATCGCTGAAGTTATTTGGTCGTCCAGCCTTGCGGGAATTACCAAGCTGTTTTGCGCTTTACCGGTTTGCGCGCCGCCGTCTTTTAAATATTTTTCTTCAAAGTCAAAAAGTTCCGCATTAAAAACCGATTCTTGAAGTAGCGATGCGGTTAAATCCTCATTGCCAATAACACAACAAGTTACATCCATTAAGTTATCTACTGCCTCTTCCACCAAAACCTTATTGTCGTAAAAAAAGGCAACTTCAATTTTTTGCACCAATTCGTTTTCGTCTTTTGCTTTACCAATGCCGATAGATGAGCCAAGATGCACCGGTTTTATAAAAAGCGGATAATTCAATTCTGTACTAATTTGATTCTTAATTCTTACTTCTTGATTCTTCCAGTCAGACTTTGTAAAATGTAAAAATTTCGTTGTTGGTATACCGGCATCCTTCATCATAATTTTTGTTAATGCCTTGTCCATGGCAATGGCACTTGCAGGAACATTACAACCCACATACGGCACGCCGAGCATTTCAAACATTCCCTGAATGGTGCCGTCTTCCCCAAAACTTCCATGAAACGCCGGAAACGCCAAATCTATGGTAACCGATTTTCCCATTAAACCTTTTTTCTTAAAAACCATCTTCCCTACTGATTCTTCCATATCCAAAAACCATTTCCCCCTCTCCCTCTGGGAGAGGGTTGGGGTGAGGGTAGTGTCCGTAAACAATTTTAAATTCCCCAAATCTTCCCCGAGCATCCACTTCCCCTGCTTAGTAATATAAACCGGCACAACTTTATACTCCAAGCCCTTCAGCCCGGCAATAATCAGTTGAGCGGTGATAATTGAAACATCATGCTCCGGACTGCCGGAACCGAAAAATACGCCGATGGTTTTAGACATAATTTTCATCTTTTTTTAATTCCTCTATTATTACTGCTCTTCTTAAATGTTGCGGAATGTGAACAAAAATTTCATAAGGAATAGTTCCACATTGTTTGGCAATATTTTCCACGGAATTTTTATCTTCTGGGTTGGCGCTGATAATAATGACTTCGTCTTCCAACTTTATATCTTTCACTGCCGTAACATCCACACTGCTAATATTCATACTCACGCGTCCGACTAGCGGACAATAAATTCCGCCTACAACATATCCGCCGATATTTGAGAGTCTCCTATCCACTCCTTCATTATAGCCCACAGGCACAGTGGCGACAACCATTGGTTGTTTACTTTCGTAGGTAATGTTGTAGCCGACTTTTTCGCCTGCAGGGATATTTTTAATTGAGGTAATCATTGACCCCATTTCCAGGGCCGGTTTCAATTTTAATTTTTCATACGGTGAAGTATTTATGCCATACAGCCCTAAGCCCAACCTGGAGACATTGGCAATTATTTCTTTCCCGAAATATGTGCCTGCCGTATTGGCTAAATGCAAAAACTTTAAGCCGACGAATTCTTTTTTTAGCAAGAGGGCGATCTTATTCCATTCTTGAATCTGAGCAAGAGTAAATTCCGAACTTCCACCGTCGGCATCGGCAAAATGACTGCAGGCGCCGACTATATTAATATTTTGATTGCTTTTAATAATTTCAAGAGCCTTGTCCAAATCTGCCGGCATAATTCCCTGTCTGTGCATCCCCGTGTCTATTTTTAAATGGAAATTGGTTTTATTTTTTAGCGAGTCTGCAATATTTTTTAACTGGCTTAAGTCAATAATTGCAAAACTAACTTCTTTCGAAACACGATTATTAATTTGCTCCATGGTGGCATAGCCCAAAATTAGAACCTGGGTTTTTATTCCTTCGCGCTTTAGCACCAAGGCTTCATAAAATGAGTCGACAATAAAAAAAGGACAATTTTTGTTGTCCAAAATTTTTGCCATTTGTTTTATTCCATGACCATAAGCGTTACTCTTTATAACCGGCGCAAATTGAACTTGAGAATAATTCTTTTGAAATTCATCCAAATTATGCAATATCGCACTTTTAAAAATTCTAACCTCAATCAACGGCCGATACTTCACGCTGATCGATAGTGCTCTTAGCCAAATATTTTTTAAAATATTGCCCATTAAATTTTGTTCAATTTTATTTAATTCTCGTCAATCTTGATCAATTATATATACTGATCTCCCCAGTCGTTTTGAAAAAGAATAATGTCATTGGGTTTTAAAATTGTTGGCAATGATGTATGCGCCTCCTGCGCCGTTTCAAACCAAATAATTTCTGGTTTGCCATTCCGAGAGAGTGCGCCCGAACGAGGAATCCCTTGATTAGTGTTTTCCCTAATAGAGGGTTCCCTCGGCTGCACTCGGGATGGAACAGAGAGTATACCCTCTTCAATAAACGGCGTCACGCTATTTTTTATTAGTATAACCACATCAGCCACACCTGACAATTCCTGTCCGATTTTCAAATGAATTTCTTTGGAAGCTCTACCGGTTTCCACCAATCCCGGAGTTATATAAATTTTTCTGCGGTTCTCAAAACGCGACAAAACTTTTATAGCTTCCGCCACTCCGGCCGGGTTGCCATTGTAAGCATCATCAATAACCAGGACACCTCCTGCCGACTGAATCGGTTGCAACCGATGCTCCACGGGTTTAATATTTTTTATGCTGGTGATAATATCTTCATTGCTCATTCCCAAACTTTTTGCAATTTTAATAGCCGCATCAATGTCCCCGATTGCATATTCACCAAGCAGATTAATATCAACTTTTCCCACTTCTTCAAATTCAACTTCCCAGCATAATTTCTCTGTGTTAAATTTCGGATTTCGGATTTCGGATTTCGGATTTTGCCCGAACATCGTAACGCGGTGGTCCGGCCACACGTATTCTTTATAGTGCCCAACTACATTTTTGTCATCCCCGTTTAACGTTACCAATGCTCCGGCTTTAGATTTAGAGACAACTTCAAAAACCGTATCGGTAATATTTTGTAAAGTTTTCATTCTTTCCAAATGCGCTTCATTAATTCCCGTAACCACGGCAATGTCCGGCTTGGCAATTCCGCAAATTTCTTCCACATCACCCCGGTAATGTTCCCCCATTTCCACAATAATAATTTCAGTCGATGAATCAACTTTATTTAAAACCCACCGCGCAATCCCCACCGGCGTATTAACACTCTCCGGCGTGGCTAAAACCTGAAACCTAACACCTAAAACCTCTTTCAGAACTTCCTTCATCGTCGTCTTCCCGTAACTCCCGGCAATGCCAATGATGGTTATCCTTGATCCTTTATTCTTTATTCTTAACCTTGCCCGTGTGATAATTATTTGCTTTACCAACCAGTCTACGGGGCAAAGAAGTATTATGTATACGGTATAAAGTAAAAAGTATAAATAAAATAAAATTCCGCTTAATACATAATACGTAATACTAAATACGGAAAGCCCGCCTTTTACAGTTAAGGTAACGGCAAAAATAAATATGCCCAAATGAGTCAGCGTCGCCAAAATAAATAGCAGGCGGGCTTTCAGGGTCCAAACCAATTCTTTTCTCTGATCCCCTTTCGGCCAAAACCCTTTTTTAAAAAGCAAAACAAAATATCGCCCGAGTTCGTAATTCTCTAGCTGTAACAGATAAAGTTGATATTTTATTATATTAAATAATTTCATTGAGGTCTTGTAGTGCAGGCCCGTGGCCTGCCGAATATTACATCCACAAATTTGATGGATTATTTCTATCCAATTCCCATTTTAAAGGATTATTTCTTATTTACTCTCTAATCTTGTCCAGAGACTCGTCTTTTCTTATTACATGATCATAAAATGAAGGTTGCCAGTTAAATTGAATAAGTCCGCTTGCGTGAATATTTTTTGTGACCACATTTTTATACGAGCCCACAATTTGTGATAAGTTGTAGTGCGGGCCCTTGGCCTGCCTTTCCTGAATAACAACAATTCCATGAAAATGATTTGGCATAATTACAAATTCGTCAATGCCCACGTATTTATAACAAACGGGATTATTTTTCCAAAACTTTTTTACGATTTCCCCTGCCAAGTTTAGAACCATTATACCATTTTCTACTTTACCAAAATGTTCAATTTTTTTATCGGTACAAATTGTTACAAAATAATATCCTGGCTGGCCATAATCGTATTTTGCTAATCTATTGGTTTTTCTAAAATTGATCATACTTTTAGGCAGGCCAAGGGCCTGCACTACATTACTAAACGATAAATTTATTTAATTCTTCCGCAAACTCCCCCGGCTTGTCCAAAAAACTAAAATGGCCGGCGCCGGGTAGAATTGTTAATTTGGAATTTGGAATTAGGGACTGCATTTTTTGCCCGAATGATGGAGGGGTGTCCTTATCATTTTCTCCTGTGATGATGAGCGTGGGACAGTTAATTTTTTCCATATCTTCTGTTAAATCTTCACCAATAATATTCACAAAAGTTTTTTGCAATTCCGGTGTGGCCAAATAATCTTCCGAACCAATGTGCTCATAAATTTTCCGGCGCAGGCCCTGCATAAACTTTGGTTTAAAAAACGGTTTCGCTATTTTTGCCATTAAGCCGTAAATATTTTTCTTTGAGTCATCCAAAGCAAACCCGGCACTGTCAACCAAAACTAGTTTGTATATGTTCCCCTTCTCTCCTGGCGAGAAGAGATGCCCGAGTGCCTCCGAGGGTAGAGAGGTTGAAACGCTTTTTGATAACATCGCCGCGAGCTTAATACCTACCCTCCCCCCAAAAGAATGCCCCACTATAATAACTTTTTTTAATTCTATTTTTTCTATAAATCCCTTTACCACTTCCGCATAATCATTCACTGTCCAGGCTGACCGAGGCGCCGGTGATCCTCCAAATCCCGGAAGGTCAATGGCAAACAATTGACAATTGACAATTGACAATTGACTTAATACATTTTGCCAAACTTCTTTTTGGCTCCGCCAACCATGCAAAAAAATTACAGCCCGCTCCCCTTCGCCTGCTTGGCTATAGGCTATTAAATTTTCATTTACAATCAATTGTTTACCCATATCTAAATAATAGCATTACTCCCCTTAAGATAAAACCCCCGTTTTGCGGGGGCTAAATCTTAATTGCTCCTGGTAGGAATGTTGTAAATTGATACGCACCCGTGCGTTGATTAGTTAAACTCTTTTAATTGATTGTTTTTGGTCGGGCTGCTGGGAATTGAACCCAGTCTACACGCACCCGAAGCGTGCGTACGACCGACATACTCCAGCCCGAACAAAAAAAATCAATTTTCTATCCCCTATCTAACTCGTCCAATAATTTGTCCAAATCTTCGTAAGCAAATTTCAAATACTTTCGAATAGCCCGCCGCTGTTTTGACTCCTCTTCTTGGCTTTCGATATTATCATCCGAATAATAATTTATAATATCCCTCTCCAGCAAATCTCTAACTTTCCGTACCCTACTTAACAAAAAATTCCGACGGTCATTGGCTTCCTCTTTATTGAAATCGGGCATATTTATATAGTTAATTACTATGATAGTATAACTTTTTATAAAAGAAAGCGCAAAAAGATTTTGTTAAAAATTAACCCCCGCATCAGCGGAGGTATTTTCTAAAACTACATAGAGCGACTGTTGCCGAATGGGCTTTTAAGGCGAAATTTGAGAATTTTGAGGCAATCGGGCAAAACAAATTTTGATGTTTACCTGAAAGGTAAGCGGTCCGCCTAAGGCGGATTGGCCGAGTGGTCAAAATTTTCAAATTGCAGTCAAAATGCCATTTGGCAACAGTCCC
>JBBRWU010000056.1:0-7224 GCA_038249015.1 Candidatus Doudnaibacteriota bacterium
AAAATCCGGGTGATTGTTCCGAACGAGCCTTAAAATGCTATTTTTCTTAAAAAAGAGCTCCGCATAAAAAGCTGAGCTCTTTTTTTAATCTCACGAATTTCTCGTCCCGATAAAGTATTCGGATACCGGGTAGTCTATCAACTTTAGGTAGTGCAACATATAAAGCTTGTCTAATTTTATATGTAATTACATATAAAATTAGACAAGGATAAAAATAAGCAATAATCTTTTTCATACCGCATCATAAATTAATATGATCCCCAGCAGACTGTGTTAGGCGTTACTAACAAAAATCGGTCTAGGATGTTATATTTAGCCTCACAAATTTACCATTATCCCCTGATGTGTCATCGGGACTATAGGACAGCTAATTATAACAAAAAATATACCTATTTCCATAGGTATATTTAAAAAATTAATCCAACAATTAAATATTTAAGGTTTATTGTTTCGGAACCTTGAGGCTTTGTCCGGGTTTTAAGTAAAATGGGCTTTTAAGATTATTTAAAGTAGCCATGGTGGTCCAGCTAATGTTAAATTTTTGGCTAATGTTGAATAAAGTATCACCTTTTTGTACCGTGTAAGTAGTGAATTGTACGGCATTGTCTTGAACTTGTTCTCTAGTGTCGCTTGTCCCAAGCACTTTTGGCTCACCGGTTTTGGGTGTGGCATTATTTTTTACCATTAAATTTACCGCATTAAAAGTTAACCCCAAAGCAAAAATTAGACAAAGGATTGCCGAAGTTTTTAAAATTTGATTTTGTGTGTAGCCTCTGCCGACACCGAGTTTGAGTTTGGGGGAAAGTTCAAATTTTTTGCTTTGAAAAGGCATTTTTGGGCTAGGATTTATTTTTTTTCTAAAGTGATACTCCACTAACTGATTTGTAACTTAATTTTAACACAAGTAAAGGTATTAGTAGCTGTGGATAAAAATCGGTATGGAGTTTTGGTATTTAAAATCAATCCCCCAGTTTTAAATTGGGAAATAAGATGTCAAAATGTTATAATTACGCCAGAAATTAGACTTAGTTATTACTCCCGTTAGAAGTCTGCGATATCGGATTTTTGTCGGGGATAAGCTTTGATTTGGTAAATAATAAATATTAAATAAACAGACTTCTAACGGGATGAACAAAGAACAAGCAAAAAATCGCATAAATAAGCTGGAAGAACAGATCGAAGATTTGCGCTATCGCTATCATGTACTCAATGACCCACTGGTAACCGATGAAGTTAAAGATTCCTTAGAAAAGGAATTGAAAACCCTATATGCTCAGTATCCGGAACTGCAAACCGGCCACTCGGCTTTGTCTCGAGTTGCCGGCCGGCCTTTGGAAAAGTTTGTAAAGGTAAAACATGATGTTCGGATGTTGTCTTTAAACGATGTCTTTTCCAAAACGGAATTGGAAGATTGGGAAAAGAGGATTAAAAAAATCCTGGGTGTAGGGGAGGATAGTATCCTCCCGCTGCAGGGCGCGGGGGCATTGGAATTTTTTTGCGAACTTAAATTAGATGGTTTATCAGTTTCATTAATTTATGAAAATGGTTTGTTCGTGCGCGGTTCTACGCGGGGCGACGGGTACATTGGCGAAGATGTGACCCAAAATTTAAAAACCATCGCCACAATTCCTTTAAAGCTACGCTCTCCTTTTCCCGAATTTTTGGAAGTGCGAGGCGAGGGGCTTATGAGCAAAAAAGTTTTGCGCGATTTAAACACAAAATATGAAAAAGAAGACAAACCGCTACTTGCCAATACGCGCAATGCCGCAGCCGGCAGTTTAAGACAGCTGGATCCTGCCTTGGCCGCAGCAAGAAATTTGGATTTTTTTGCGTGGGACGTGGCACTAATCGGTAGGTCGGATAAATCGGAAGGTCGGAATGTCGGAGGGTTGAATTTTAAAACGCATTCAGAAAAACATCAATTACTTAGGGAATTAGGGTTTAAGGTAGATAAACATGAGAAGATATGTAAAAATTTAGAAGAAGTAGAAAAGTTTGTGGAAGAAGTAGGAAAAGTTCGCGAGGGTTTGCCGTATGGTACGGACGGGGTTGTGATATCGGTAAATGACTTATCGTTCCAGGAACGCCTTGGCGTAGTAGGCAAGGCCCCGCGTTATATGGTGGCGTATAAATATCCGGCGGAAAAAGCCACTACCATTATTAAGGAAATAAAAGTCAATGTCGGTAGAACCGGCGTACTGACCCCGCTGGCTGTTTTTGAACCGACTTTGGTTGCGGGCTCTACTATTAGTAAGGCGACTTTACATAATATGGATCAAATAGAACGGTTGGACGTTCGGGTGGGTGATACCGTAGTAATTCAAAAAGCCGGAGACGTGATTCCGGAAGTGGTGGAAGTCTTGCCGAAAATGCGCACGGGCAAAGAAAAGAAATTTGTAATGCCGGGTAAGTGCCCGGTTTGCCAAGGCCGAGTAGAGAGAAGGTCTGTCGGAAACAATAAACCTTCAAAACTTAATCAGCCGTTACTAATAGAAAATTCGGCTGCAGTCCGCCGAAGCCTTGGCGAAGGCGGAGGAAGTGTTGCGTATTACTGCACTAATCGCAAATGCCCGGCCAAGAACCGCCGGTTTATGCAACATTTTGTTTCCGTGCTGGATATTTATGAAATTGGCCCAAAAATTTTAGATCGATTTCAGGAAGAGGGTTTAGTTAGCGATGCGGCGGATATTTTTGCTTTAAAAAAAGAAGATCTTGTAGGCTTGGACCGATTTGGTGAAAAATCCGCAGAAAATATCATTACTTCAATACGTGGACGTATGAGTGTTCCCTTACCGAGATTAATTTTCGCTTTGGGAATTTTGCATGTGGGGGAACAGACTGCGGAAGATTTAGCTAAACAATATCAAAGTCTAGACAAGTTAAAAGTTGCCACTTTGGAAGACCTTAGTAATATAGAGAACATTGGTCCGGTGGTGGCCAAGAGCTTATACGAATATTTTCAAGGAAAAGATAATTTAAAATTTATTGAAAAGTTATTTAAAAATGGTGTTTCTGTTTTGCCATTCCAGCAACCAGCTACCAGCAACAAGCTTGCAGATAAAACGTTTGTGATTACCGGTTCTCTTGAATCGATGAGTCGTGACGAAGCCAAGCAGAAAATCAAAGAATTGGGCGGAAAAGTCACGGAAAGTGTGTCCAAGCAGACCTCTTATGTGGTGGTGGGCAGTGAGCCCGGAAGTAAATATGACAAGGCGATGAAGCTTGGTGTGGAAATTTTGGAGGAAAAAAAGTTTCTGGAATTAATTAAATAGCTATGGGGTTTGCAAAAATTCGTTCTTGGTACGGCAAATACGAACGGCCAATTTCCTCCCTGTCTTTAATTGGCGGGTTTGTATTCGACGCGGTTACGCTTAAGCGCGTAGATTTGTTTTGGGAAAACGTTTGGGTAGTGGGGCATTTGGTAATTGTGGGCACCTGTATTATTTTGGTCCATGCTTTGGAAAAAGGGGATGGGGACGAATCCAATCCTTCAAAAAAACATTTTTGGCTGGTCAACATTTTGCAATTTTTCTTCGGAGGTATACTTTCCACGTATTTGGTATTTTATTTTCGAAGCAGTGATATTGCCATCGCTTGGCCGTTTCTATTAATTTTAGCTGTTTCTTTTTTGTCCAATGAAATTTTAAAACGGCATTTTGTCCGTTTATCGTTTCAAATTTCTCAATTCTTTCTTTCACTCTTTGCTTTTGCCATATTTATTGTGCCGGTTTGGTTGCATCAAATTAGTGACTGGGTTTTTGTATTATCCGGAATGCTTTCTCTGGTAACAGTGGGTCTGTATTTGTTAGTTTTGAATTATTTTTCCAGAAATGATATTAAAAAAAGCTGGAAAACTTTGGCTTTAAGTATAGGCGGGATTTTTTTACTGGTAAACATTTTTTACTTTACCAACCTACTCCCACCCATTCCGCTGTCGCTGAAAGATGCTGGGGTTTATTATTCCCTCTCACGAAATGCCGAAGGAAATTATGTCGGTATAATTGAAACGAAGAATTGGCTGGATTATTTTAAATTTTATCCGGACTTCCATTATTTGGCCGGCCAACCGGTGTACGTTTATAGTGCGATATTTGCGCCTTCCAAATTAAATACCACAATAATTCATAAGTGGCAAAGGCAAGATGTCAAAACCGGGAAGTGGTTAACGGTAGACAAGATTTCCCTTTCAGTAGTTGGCGGGCGCGACGGAGGTTTTCGGACTTATTCGCAAAAAACTTTTAATTTAACTCCCGGCCATTGGCGCGTAGACGCGTTAACCTTACGAGGTCAGGTGATTGGCAGGGTCCGTTTTAATTTGGTTTTAGCCGATGCTTTGCCGAAAGTGGTGGAGAAAATTAATTATTGAAATTATTTGTCATCGCGAGTGCATCCGAAGCGATCTCATTGATGGTTTAAGATTGCTTCGTCGGAAGCACTCCTCGCAATGACACAAAAACACTCTATTACTATATTGTAATAGAGTGACTAATAAAAAAGGTTTTCGGCGGGCCGGATGATGTTTCCGGCCCGCCGATTGGTTTTGACTGCCCCCCGTTTCTCGGGTCATGTGGAATAGTGCCATGGTTGTAAGTTAGAGAATTTAGGTCTTGGTATTAAGCGTCACCTTGAGCGTAAGCTTCCACAACCCTTATGCCTTGAATAAAAACCATTGTGAGCGCAAGCGAGGAATCCCTTATATAAGCGACTCCTCACTTTGTTCGGAGTGGTTAAATTCCATATGACCCGTAGTTTGGGGATTAGTGTTTATAAAAACCCCGGTGTTAAAGACGATCTTTGACGCCGGGGTTTTAAAATAGCAAATTACTTATTTTCCCATTTTTCTTAACCTAGTTTGATAATCTTTTAAAGCCATGGAAAGTTCTTTGGGGTTAAAATCCGGCCAGAGGGTTTGGGTAAAATAAAATTCACTGTTGGCTGTAAGCCACATCATAAATCCGGCTGACCAGTGCGGTTGGCCGCCGGTGCGAATAACCAAATCCACGTCCGGTAAATAACCGGTTTGCAAATTTTTTCTTAAGTCAATTTCTTCCGCCCGGCGGTCGCTTCGTTTGGTATCATTTACAGCATTTAACATTTCCAGTTTGCCGTCGTAAGCCAAAAGTATGGTCAAGTGATATTTGCTGAATTGTTGGGTGGATTTTTGTAAATCAAAAATATTTTTTTTTAATTTTACGTCTTTAATAATTTTCTGCCACTGGCCAAGTACGGAAAAATAAATTTGGTTTTCGCGGATAAAGTTTACAAATTTTTCATCCGTTAAAAGTTCGCCTAATATTTTTAATAAATATTTAACTTCCAAAGAACCGCGTTTGGTTAAATTGTCCACGGAAGCCGCCCAAAAAGTCATATACTCCACACCTTCATCCATAGCAGTTTTAAAAAGATCCATAAACAAAACTGTGCCCTGTTTATGGCCAAGCCATGGTTTGAGCCCGTGTTTTTTTGCCCAGCGGCGGTTGCCGTCGGGAATAATGGCAATGTGTTTTAATATTTTATTGGATTCCATATTCGCTGGCTTTAGTTAATTCCGCCAATTTTTTTTCGTCCTGCATAATCAGACAAAACCATTTGGTATAATTTTCGGGGTGAATTTTAATATCAGTTTTTACTTCCATAAACGGCATCCATTCCCAGTCCTCAATTTCTTCCGGGTTTGGTTTAGGAGCAGCATTTTTATTGCTAACAAAAACGTGCAAAAATTCATTTTCAGTAAGATGGTTGTCCAGCTCAACTTTGTATCTAAAATTGGAAATTTCCCGTAAAGGAGCATTAAAACCAAATTCTTCCATAAGCCTGCGGTTGGCGCCGTCCAGTACCTTTTCAGTATTGCGCGGATGGCCGCAGCAGGTGTTGGTCCAAAGCCCGCCGGAGTGATATTTGCCGGTCGCGCGTTTTTGCAAGAGCAATTCACCTTTGGAATTAAAAGTATAAATGGAAAAAGCCCGATGCAATTGCCCTATTTTATGCACCTCCAATTTTCCCCCCACACCAACTTGATTGTTTAACTCGTCTACTAATATAATATCTTCCCGCATAAGGTTTAGTATATCAAATAAATTTTTTGGTGGAAACAGTGCTGTTACAGTCATACATTCCCGTATGACAGGCGCAGTCAAAATATAATATACCACTAGTCTCATACACTCCGGTATGATACCAGTGTAAAATTAGTATAAACTTAAATTAAATAGCGGCGGGTGGGAAACATCTTGCGATGCGTCTGGCCCGCCGTTTGGCGTTGGTCGGGGATCAGTGGCGATCCTCATAGTATCCCCGCTATGCGGGAGGACGACCGACTGATGTTGTTGAACGGAAGCTGTCGATGGCCTCGGCTTCGTCGTCGAAGACTTCGAAGATGGTGTAGAGCTTTATCAATCGAAGTGTCTCCGTTATTCTTTGGTTTATGGCCAAGAGCTTGAGGTTTCCCCTGGCATTACTGATGCGGGCGAAGCCTGAGACCAGTTCACCAATTCCACAGGAGTCAAAGTAGATTGTTTCTTTCAGGTTGAGGATTACTTTTGTTTCTCCTCTTTCTGCCAGGGCTCGAACTTGATCCCTGAGTCCGGCACTGCCTTCACCCAGCATTACCCTGCCCTCAACATCGACGATGACGACGTCTCCGATTTTGCGTTCAGTAAACTTCACAGACATAAAACTTACCCCCTCTTTTGGATTGTGAACAAAATTAGATTAACAAATTTCAGAGAGAGAGAGTCAATATTGGAATTTATGATTTGTGATGTAAGATTTAGGATTTTACGCCATCATTTATTATGGTATATCTTATATTTTCAGTTCTGTGGTTAAAGTGTGGATTATTAGGTTTAAGGCCCTCTTATTTAAGCCATAAAAATGTTTCAACTTTTTATGAATTCCTCTTGACAACCTTTGGGGAATCCCTTAAAATAGCTATACGATAAATAAAGGTATAGACACTATATGTTAAAAACCTTAAATCTGTTAATTCATATGCGGTTTATGTAACTGGCCAATTTAATATGGTCCGTATGTAACCGCCAAGTGCGGTTTTTTTTGTGGCTAAAATCAGTTCTTTTAAAAAACATAAGTAATAGCTAAATATATACTGCTCACAGATCAGCAGCCATTCCAATTTTACTTTGGGAACACCGGCTAGTAGATCCTCCTTGGGCAGTAGCTATTTGGCAGTTACGGATAGCAGTTTAAAAAATGAATAAAGATCAT
>JBBRWU010000057.1:0-7211 GCA_038249015.1 Candidatus Doudnaibacteriota bacterium
GGAATCAAATGGGGAATCAAATGGGGAATCAAATGGGGAATCAAATGGGGAATCAAATGGGGAATCAAATGGGGAATCAAATGGGGAATCAAATCTGAATTTTTGACATTTTTAATTTAGAAAACAACATTCTCCTCACTCCTTCCATTCTATCATCTCTCCCAAACAAAAACCACCAGTATACACTGATGGTTTTTGTTTGGTTCCGAGCGGTGAGGGAGCTTACGTAGTCCGCCGTAGCTTTAGCGAAGGAGAATAACCGTTATATTAAGCGGGTGGAAATCTTATGAACTGGAAGCAACCGTAGATGTAATCAAAAACGGAATTGCAGCGCACGAAGCCAGTCCGCAAACGTAACACCAAACGGAAAGATGTATCGAATGGACACCCTAAACGATACATCTACCAGCCACATGTAGCGTTTAGTTTTGTTTTTTACAATCGTAAGTGGCTCGTTACGCAAAAATTGCCTCGGTGTGCGGAGATTCTGCCGAAGTAAGGCTTTGCTACAATCCCAAAATAATTCCGCAGAAGTTAGACAAAAGTTAGTTGACATCTTTTAACTATCTTACAATTTAGTTGGCTTTTAGAAAGTTTAGAAAAAGTGTATAATATGGAATATCCGCTTTAAAGTAAACGAATTTTATGGCTAAGGAAATTATTTTAGGCGATAAGTCAAAAATCACGATTCCTTTTGAAGCCCAAAAGGAACATATTCAATATCATAATTCAATTGACAGCCATGAGTTGCCGGAGGCTATCTTGTTTAACGAAAGTAAAAAACTATTTTTGGAAAATGCTGACCTTGGTGAAAAGAAAAAATTGTTATATTTGCTGGCCCACAACGGTACCCCGAAAGCTTACAAATTTCTGGAAAAATATAACAAAAAATCGGATAAACAGTTAAAGTTTTGGGCAGAGTTGTGTTTACAGGAATGTGCCGGACACTTGAGCATAGAACTTTTAGGACAGGAAGAAACCTTATGATAATGAGCGGAGCCGGTGGAGACGGCCAAAGGTTACGGTATTATTTTATCTTCAGTGCGGAAAAATCACGAACCCTTACCACAGCCCAGAAGACCTTGGTCAAAAAATCCGCCAAACTGGTAGACAAAGAATTGGCCGGGAAAACCGAGAGAATGGAATTCGGCAAAACCCATATATTATTAACCGTTCTTTTGCCTATGGATGTTTCAGCGGAAATGTATTTCCAGGATATGTATAAGGCCGTAAATAATATAAAAGAAGTTTTGCGTTATCACTATTACTGCAACAATGTTCAAAAGCCGACGCCGGAAGACATTCAAGAATATTTAAATGAACTAAACTAATTTATGCCCAGAAAAATTTCGGAAATTTCAAGATATCTGGAATCCTTGTCGACCGAAGAATTGGCAGAAGAAATCAAAAAGCTGCATAAGCTGTTTCCTGAAGTGCGGGAGTATTATCAGGTTCAGCTTCAGGATAATGGCGAAGAGGTGTTGCTGCTAAAATGTAAGAAGTTTTTACAAAAATCTTTTAGTCCTTATTCTGACTATTCCGGCCCCAAATTGGGCGAAGCACGCAAGGCGGTAAATGACTTTATTAAGTTGAGCAATAATAGTCTGAATATCGCGGAAGTTATGATTTATTATGCAGAAATGGGTGTAAAATTTACCAACGATTATGGAGATATTAATGAGGCATTTTATGCAAGCGTGGAAAGTATGTACGAAAAAGCAGCTGTTTATGTAAGCGAACATGAGCTAAAAAACCAGTTTGTTGAGAGGTTTAAAAAAATGGTGGAAGTTACAGACGGCATTGGTTGGGGTTTTCACGATACGCTAGGGGAAATATATTTTGAACATTTTGATTTACCCCTCAGGAAATCATAAATGGGGTGTTTAAATCTTAATATTCCCCTAAAGCTATATTCCGGGGTGATTCATTTCAATTATGCCGCTGAAAAAAATATTCATCGGTCAATATGAATTTGCGGCAAAAAATTACTCTGTAAAATAGGTTATAAATAATTAGAAAAGTTGAATAAGTTATGCTCTCGCCACAAATTATTAAACAAGCACTTAGGCAAAAAGTTCCTTCGCGAATTTATACCCGCGGGGTGACTTATTTTCAAAGTGGACGTGTGGATGGTTGGTCGGCAAAAGAAGACAGCGGCACTATAAATATAGTAGGCGAGGTGGAGGGGAGTGAAATTTATAATGCGGTTTTGGAATTTGATATAGTAACACAAATATTTACAAGTTTAGAATGCAGTTGTCCTTATGGCAGTTGTTGCAAACACACGGTAGCGTTGGGGTTGACTTTTGCGGACGGCTTGCAAAAGAATCCGCAAGGCACTCATCAGGTTATTAACGGGAAGATTACAGAAGTTAATTCCCGCGTCGGTTTGGAAGTTAACGAAGCCAGTGTTCACCTGGCCTTGAATAATTTAGGACTTTCGGCAGACACTCTTCCACAGGAACTAGTTGTTCAGTTGCTGAATTATAAAAAACCCAAAATGGTTGTTCAGCCAAAGCACGTAACAGATTTTTTATCAGAAAAAAATAAAAAAATAAAAGTTTTTAATGTTCAAGACTACTATATTAGTTTAAGTTCATACAATAATTATATGCCAACTTTGCATGAGAAAGAGTATTTTTATTCTCCGCCAAATGTTGGCGAGGTAATGGAGTTGGAGGGAATAACCGCTACTCAGCGGGAGGTCCTGTCTTTTATAAATCAAGATGCTATACGCACCGCTCAAACTCCGGATTTACTTAAGTTTTTGCCTTTGCTGGTTGAGTCCGGCTTCCCGGTATACAAAAGTTTTTCCACATCTTATGGGAGTAAGCTTAAAATTGAAATTAAGCCACTGCCGCTGAACGCGGAAGTTATTTATGAGGCAGAGTCTATGGAAGAAGACGCAAAAAGAATTCGGCACAATCTTTTCTTGCGCTTGCCGGAAATTTATTGGAAAGGTAAAAATGTTTGGTATGACAAAGCTTTTTTTATTCAAGGCGCGAATTTATTGCGGGAAACAGAAACATCTCTTGAGCTTCACCAGCTGACGCCGGCAATTAACACAATGTTAAAACATTTGGAGCCGGTGTTTGACTACAATAATAATTCGCATAAAGTTAAGTACCACCAAACCCGCTTTACCGGAGAAGAGCTGGAACAATTTGACCGGTTGGCTAAAGATATGTCCCGGCTAATGTCTTTGGTATCTGCACCACCACAATTTATGCCACAAGTTATAAAAGCCAAACCGCAACCGACATTGGCGGTAAATTTTGACAATACCGCGCAAACTTTAAGCGTTTCTCCGGTAATGGACTACTCTATATATAAACAAAAAGTTGGCGACAGCGTGTACATTAGCCGTCGGGGCGGTACAAGTTTTTTAAGCCAAAAACAGCCGTTTGAACACCCTGGCAGCCATATTGTTAGGGTAGAAAATAATGTTATAAGTTTGGCAAAAGTTGAACAGAAAAAAGAAATTGAATTATACAAAGAGCTTTCCGCTAGGGCTGAAGAGTTTGGTTTTTCTAAAACGTTAAAGCTGCAAAAAAAAGGAACAGGGCAACTTGGTGAGTACCTAAGCAAATCTTGGCCCGCACTTTTGGCTCACGCCAAGAAAAGTGGGTATGTTGTTTTTTTTGAAAAAGATGAGTTGACCAATAGCCGGGCCAATTTTAGCGCCGACTTTACTACGGAAATAAATGCTGATAATGACTGGCTGTATTTTGATGTGGCTTGTTACTGCGCCGGCGAGCGGGTAACTTTGGAAAAGCTTTTGGCTTATTTGCAAAGTGGCCAAACGTTTTGGCAAAAGCAGGACGGCAGTTTGGTGGAAATTACCAACAGGCCGGAGTTGGAGCGGCTCGCGCGATTGCTACAAAGTTTCCACGCACGAGAAAATGGCGGATTTGAGGGAAAGCTTTATCATGTGCCGGAGCTGGAATATGCTATGACAAGTTCACCTCACTATAATTCACAACGCGCCAAAAGTTTTAAAGAATTTTTAAACAGGGTGGAAAACGGCAGGCCGGTAAAAAAAGTCCGGTTGCCCAAAGAGCTTGTCAAAATTTTACGTCCTTACCAAAAAGCCGGCATTGAATGGCTGTATTTTTTACGTTCTTACCGTTTTGCCGGAATATTAGCCGACGATATGGGCTTGGGTAAAACCCTGCAAACCCTGGCCGTTTTGGTTTTAGAAAAAGTTTCGGGCAAGCCTTCCATTGTGGTCTGCCCAAAAACTCTTTTATATAACTGGAAATTGGAAGTGGAAAAATTTTTCCCGGGGTTTAAAGTTGCAATTTATGACGGCACTCCGCGAGAGCGAACGGAAATAATGGAAAAGCTTAAACAACAGGACTTAATTATAGTTAGTTACGGCACACTAAAAAAAGACCATGACAAATTTGAAAAATTTAAACTACAATTTAATTACGCGGTTTTGGACGAAGCGCAATTTATAAAAAACCACTCTACAAAAAACGCACAAATTGTAAAAAAACTTAACGCCGATTATCGCCTTGCGCTCACCGGTACACCGTTGGAAAATAGCGTTTCTGAACTCTGGTCAATTTATGATTTTTTAATGCCGGGGTTCTTAGGCAATTACGAGCATTTCGCTAAAAATTTTCATAAGCCAATTATGGACCGGGGCGACAGGCAGGCCTTGGAGCATTTGCGTCGCAAGGTGGGAAGTTTTATGCTTCGTCGCGTTAAGTCAGAGGTACTTAAGGAATTGCCTCCTAAAATTGAACAAATGAGCCAGTGCCATTTAAGCGATGCTCAGAATATTTTGTACCAACAAATTTTAGCCAAAGTGCGGGGGGATGTTTTTGACGCTGTGAAACAAAAAGGTTTTAAAAGCGCGCAGATCCACATTTTAGCCGGCCTGACTAAGCTACGGCAGGCTTGCAATCACCCGGCATTATTAACCAAAGACAAAGACTTTCGCAATTACGAATCTTCCAAACTGGATATGTGTATGGAGTTGGCTGAGGAAGTGGCGGAGGGCAGACGCAAGGTTTTAATTTTTAGCCAGTTTACCCAAATGCTGGATATAGTTTCAGCCGCCTTAAAAGACCGCAATATTGAGCATTTGTATCTTTCCGGTAAAACCAGGGACAGGCAAAGTTTGGTGGACAAATTTAATACCGACCCAGCTGTTACGGTATTTTTAATCAGCCTGAAAGCCGGGGGCACCGGCCTTAACCTAACGGCCGCGGACACCGTAATTATTTTTGACCCGTGGTGGAACCCCAGCGTGGAAAACCAGGCCGTAGACCGCGCGCACCGCATTGGCCAGACTAAGACGCTTAATGTTTATCGTCTGCTAACTGTTGGAACAATAGAAGAAAAAATTCAAAAATTAAAAGAAAAAAAGCAACTTTTGTTTAACGCCCTAATAGGGCAAAGCGGGGATATGTTTAAAAAATTAACATGGGACGACGTGCGGGAGTTGTTTGCGAATTAATCTAAGGTCTGACAGTTTAGGCTACAAAACTTTTATCTTTCTTTTATCGAAAAAATAAATTTATTTTTCGTTATCCAACATCACCTTAAGTAAAAATAGTGTCTCAGTTTTTAATTTGGCTTTTGCCCAGGCCTTCTGCTTCGCGTCAATCAAATCGCCTAACCCTTGCAAAATAAAGGTGTCGTTATACCTCTCAAGGTAATTAATAGCCTTGTTCAAGTAATCAGTAAAGGCCATCCCGCTACGCTTTTCAACTATCGCCTTGTTAATCCCCCAGTGGTTTTTAAGGAAAAAATACACGTCGTAAATGTCCCGGCTGGCGGGCTTTTTGCGTTCAGTCATGGCAATAAGTTTGTTGCCAAACATGTCATCTCGCTCCTGCACCAGCATTGAAATGCCTAAATAATTTTGTAGAGAATAACGGGACTCCGCCTGCCTTCTGGATATTTCCACTTTCACATTGCGGGCTTCTTCGGCGTATGAAAGCAAAAAAAATAAAGTATGGAATTTTTTATGCTTTTCTTTTATACTGCCAAATTCCGGTAGTATTTTTTCCAAGCGTTCAAAAACAAAAGACTCCCTGCTGTTATCCAGCAAATCAAAATCCAAATCCACCGAAAATCGGTCCAAGTTGTAAAACAACAAAGCAGCCGTGCCACCTTTAAACCCCAAAAGCGGACCAAGAGAGGTATCGGTATAAATGGCTTTTAACATTTGCAGTAAAATTGTCCTGTGTGCGTTAGTGTCAATGAGCATTTTCGTAGTATTCTTTTAATTTTTTTTCTAATTCCTTGCTGCTGTAAACAGCCTGCAAGTCAAAGCACCTGCTCCAGTTTATGGAACTTAAGTTGTCAAAATGATAATCCTTATACAGATACAGGCAATCCATGAACGCGCGTTCTTTGGAAGCCTCCATATACCCTTCTTTTTTGAGCAGTCCGGCAGGGTTCGCGACAATTATATCTTTTAATTTTTTATACGAATAGGCATGGCCGTCGGCTTCAACTTCCCTGCTTACACCGGAAGCCACGAATATGGTGTCATAGTGCTGAAAAATCACGCCTTCTTTCCGCAACACGGTTTCAAAACTTATGTAGGAAGGGATGTAAATTTTTGTAGCCAATTCTAATCTGTTGTAATTTTTGTCTTTGGCGTATATGCCTCTACGAATAGGATGCAATTTACCAGCCTTTACGTAATAGTTTACCCGTCTCTTCGCCAAGTCGGAATTACTCTCCCCCCACAACAAAACAATGTCTTTAAAAGTAAAGACTGTATTTTTAGAGCGCAAAATGGCAGACAACCCACTATTTTTCATATATTTAAAGGTAACAATAATTGTTACCTTTAAATATATACTATCTTCAAAACTTTGTCAAATACTGGTAAGAGATAACTAGTTAAATATAGCGTTTTTTTATGTTTTAGGTTCTATCGTCCCATTCAGGGTAAACAAAAACCCCCAGTTCAAGAGGGCTTTTTGATGGCTCAACACCGCGGGTGCTGTTAGAACACTAGTATGCATTGATGGTTTTTGTTTGGCTCCCACCGTCGTCCCGACTGGTCGGGGCTATGGCGGGCAGGCGAAAGCTGTCCCTCCAGCCTTGAATTACGAAACCCCTAATTCCTTAACAATCTGATATACTTTTCTTGGGGGGAGCTTCCTTGCTTTTAGCAAGAAAACCTGCCCCAATAAAAGTAACAAAATATCAATGCCATGAAAGATAACAAACTCTTTCAA
>JBBRWU010000058.1:0-6894 GCA_038249015.1 Candidatus Doudnaibacteriota bacterium
GGGCGACATTCACAGGTGTTGGAAAAAAAGAAAAAAGCAAAGCAACCAAAAACAAATAGGCCACATAGGTCTTATAAGTCATATTAGTCCTATTGGACTTATTTAATTTCTTCAGCTCTCCCATTTTCATTTATTTTTAAATTAAACTGTTTTAAAAATTCATTGTAAGGCATTTCGTCTTTGCCGGTAATAATATCTTTTTTATGCTCTCTGATTCTTTCTTTAAAATCTCCATTTTTTCTTAAATCTATTTCCAAAGCTTTAAGCTGTTGGTCCAATAAATAATTGGCCTGGTGAATTAAACAAATCGCGCAATTGGCAACGGTTTCAGCGTTTGCCATATAGGTCTTATAGGTCATATAAGACCTATTGGACGTATAGGCTAGTTTTCGGATTTCCACCGCGCGTTCGTCTTCTTTTGTCCAAAGTGGCAAGTGGTTGGTGCGCAAAAAATCTTTATAGTCGTTAAGCAACTCTTCCAAAGAAGCGCGCGCGACTTGGACAAGACGGATTTCGCTTTGTTTAGATGTGCCAGAAGTGGCACTGCCTTCGGCGATGTTTTGTTTACCACCGCGAGCCGCGCCTTCAATTTGGTCGCGAAGTTTTAGAGATTTAATGTAAAGTTTGCAAAACTCCATTGTAAAGTCAAAAACAATTTCCGAAGCCTGGAAAGATTTCAGGGTTTTGTAGCCACCGTGTTTGGCAATTAGTTCGGTCATAAAATTTTTGTTAATTGATTATAAGACTTATTGGACTTATTTTCCCATATTATAAAGTTGGCTAATTTCACTTGCGCTCAGCGCGCGGTTGTAAATTCGGACTTCGTCTAAGCTTCCGTTTAACCAGCCGAGATTTCCGGCACAGCCACCAGGATTAAAACCAAGGAAAAGAGAATTTGTTCCTCCGCTAGCACTATAAACAGCCATGGCCGTAGAATTTTCCAATACGCCGTTTACATAAATTCTTAATCCATTAGTTGCATCCCATGTGTTAACAAAATGATACCAAATATTAGGCTGCAAGGTTGTTGTGCCGGTCACCGAAACCCCTCCTCCATTCCAACTATAACCTCGTAATTTGCCGCCACTATATCCAACCGGTGGCAAACACCAACCAATACCCGTAACTGAACTTGCCATGTGGATAATATTACCATCTCCCGCGCCGTTATTTATTTTTACCCACCCTGCAAAGCTGTAAGGCTGATTAGCAGTCCCTAACTCACTAAAACCGGTTGAACTTGAATAACTCGTTGAACCGTTAAACTGCAAAGCCTGACCGACCTTTCCTTGGGTAGGAGTAGTATTAAAAATTGTAGAGTTTCGACTTTGCCCGCTGCGGTCAAACGCTGTGTTGGTTGCCCAATTTATATCCGGACCGTTAAACGACCATAACCCCACCAGTCCGTTGGTCAGTTTGTCGTTTTGTCCGACATTTAAAGTCTGCGCGCCTAAAGTATAAAGCCCGTTAATTTCGCTTGCACTCAGCGCGCGGTTGTAAATGCGGACTTCGTCTATGATGCCGTTAAAATAATCTGCCCAATCCCATCGTCTGCCAATACGGAGTTGAGTACCGCTGGATTGTGGGGTTATGGGTGCGGCCGTTTGCCCAACATACGCGCCGTTTATATATAGACTTATGTAAGTGCCGTCAAATTCAGTTAATACGTGCGCCCACTGCCCGCTGGTTAAAGTGGCGCGGGGAGTTTGATACCAACCGGCATTATAAGTCCCTCCAAAAATATTGGTAGTGCCGCCGTCAAAAGCCAGAGTATAATTCACATAGCCCGGATACATATCGGAAATTACGCCGGCAGCACCAACTTGGTTACCATTAGGTTTAATCCATGCCGATACGGTAAACCTGGGAAGACTAATAGATGATGCTGTTATATAGCTTGCGCCGTTGAAATTAATTGCCCCGTTTCTCTTGCCGGCTACCCAAGTTAAATTCCCGTTAAATGTTCCGTTATTTCCTTTCCCACTACTGTCCCCTGCCAAAGAACCACGGCCGTCGTTCATTGCCCAATAGCCGACCAAACCTTGTTGAGATACGGTTTTGTAAGTCTGGACGCCACCGGAATAAAGTTTGGAGATTTCGGCCGCACTTAGCGCGCGGTTGTATAACCGAACATCATCAACCTTACCTTTCCAATATCTTGAAGTGCTAAATCCGTTACCGATTGCAACCGATGACATTAAGGTTGGCCAATAAATTTGAGCTTCACTAAATTTTTGTACCCCATTTAAATATCCCGTTACTGTATTGATGCTTGTATCCCAAACCAATGCAACATGGTACCACGTATTAGGCTGAAGGGTTGTTGAAGAGAGATATTGATGACTTGAGTATGTACCGCTGTCATTTCCTATGATTACATTAAAACCACCATACGGGGTTGGGGTAGTATATTCTTCAAACCTAATACCTACATTGCTTCCGTTTAAACTGGTGGTGAATGGATTGCGATAATTTTCTACTACTTCGGCGTTCATCCAAAAAGTTACAGCTCCTCTGGTTGGAAAGCTTCCCATATTTCCAATTCCTACATAATTATCTGTGCCATTAAAGTATACGGATTTGCCTCTTTTTCCGTCTGTCCAAGTTGGAAGTGTCGCACCAAAAAGTGTTCCATTTTTTCCATTCCCGCTACTGTCGCCGGCTGTAGTGCCACGGTTTTCATCCATTGGCCAATAACCCACCAAACCCAAATTATCCGGCGCGCGGGAAAGCAGTGCGGCGCGGGCGACATTCACAGGTGTTGGAAAAAAAGAAAAAAATAATGTAAAAATTAGCACGGCTAAAAGGCTATAGGACAAATAGATCTTATGGAGCGAATGGGAGTTATAAATTTTTGAAGATTTTAAATTCATTTTGAAAATTTATGAAAAGGGATTGAAGGGTTAAAGGCTAAAATGGGAAGAAAAGGGTTTAATGTTTTTTGTTTATTCGACCTCTCTGCCCCTCGGATGACAGCACCCTCTCTGCCCCATCAGATGGGGCTTCTCCCCCAGAGGGGGAGAAGGACTGCAACGTACTTTCAACTTTCAACTTAGCTAATAACACCAGCCGATAAATCGGCAGACTACATATCCTATTCAAACTTAAAGCTCTCCACCAAACTTTTTAAAAGCGCGTCGTGTCCGGCTTGCGAAGTTATTTGATAAAGTTTTTTATTCTGCACAAACCATACATCCCAAGCCTGGCCAATGAAAGCATCACTGGAAGAAAAAGAAATGGCATTAAAACCCGCGGGCATAACAATGTCTTTTAAGTTTTCTATTTTCTGGCCCTTAAGTTCATTCCTGACCAAAGCGGAATTAAAATCTACTTTGGCCGTAAAGTCCGTAATATAAATTTGCGTGCCTTTTCCGTTGTCCTGAATTAAAACCGTTTCGCCCTGGTCATCGGCAAGGTTGGAAACTTTATAATTCCCGGGGTAACTAAACATAAAACCTAAAACGGGATGGGTATAAGAAAGAATGCTTGCCCCGTTAGATTGCTGATCCGTGGCACCGCCCTCGGCGGATCTAACGGGGTCAGATGGCTTAGTGTAGGTGTCCATAAAACTCCCCTCTTTTTCCGGAGAGATTTTTTTATTTTCCCGGGATTTCCAGGCGCCAAGAACTAAAACTGCCAAAATAATTATGCTAACGGCAATATAGATTTTTTTTGATTTAATTTTCATCCCAGTATATCATCTTTCAATTCCAAACGCCCGTAAGCGTATGAAATAAAATTAATTATTTATACTAACTGAATAAAAAAAGTAAAATTTCTTAACTTTTATTGGACGTTTGGCGCCCGGCATCACATAAATTATTGGCTATATTGTTTAATTAATCCAGCCCTTTACTTACCATCCGTTAATGTTTGCAAAAAGTAGTGCTGGGTATTGAAAGTTGTATTACTGGGTCATAATTAGTTTGTTAATTTTTTTAAATTGTTTAAGAGGGAGCAAAAAGGGCTGAAAGGGGGAATTAATCTTCATTTTTTTTTGTAATGTATTGGCCGTTTTCCAAACGGAGCAGACCGAGGCTTTTTAAATATTTTTGGAATTCCGCATCATTTTGTTTTTCCAGGTCAAAATATTCTTTGGCTTTTTGAAAAGCGGGCTTGGTATGTTCTTGGTCCATTTTTAAATCCAGAGATTGCTGTAATTTATGAAGAAGATAATTAACTTCTTTAGCCTGTAAATAAATTTTTACAATCGGGGGCAAATCCTGCTTAAGAGGATAAAACTTTAAAGCTTCCAGTTCCACAAGAGTCATAATTCCCCTTTGTCCCATTTTTCCCCTTTCCAACCCCATTTTAATCCCCATTTCTCCCATTACTTTCTTAAGCGGCATAAGTTCGGGGTATACTCCCAAAACAACATCTTCGGCATCGTCTTTCAATTCTTCTACTGCGCCTATGGAAAATCCTAAAAAATCAAAATATTCTTTAGTGGTATTGCGTTTCCATCCTTCCACAATATTTTTGTTGCCGGATCTGCCGGAGCGCGCCATTTGGTCAGCCAAATCAAAGTAAGTTTTGGTTTTGGGAAAATAAGAAACAATCTCGGCCGTGTCCGCGTGCAGTAGTTTGGCTTTTTTGTAAGCTAATAATTTTTTGTATCCTTCCGGATCTCGGTTAAGCATAAAAATGGGGTTTAAGGGGTTTAAGGGGTTTAAGGGGTTTAAGGGGTTTAAGGGGTTTAAGGGGTTTAAAGTTCCATGCTTCATGCTCCATGCCCTATGGAGCAGGGGTTGCGTCGGTGATTGGTGGGGTGGCAGGTGGGTCTATTATTGCCGGCGTGGGCGCAGGCGCAGGAGAATCAATAACCGCGGGAGTGGATGTTCCGGCAACTGCCGGAGTCGGCGCAACTACAGTTGCCGAAGTAGAAGTTGAAGCAGAAGTTACCGGGGCGGTTATTCCAGTATTAGTAATTGTAGCCGTTCCTCCGGACATTGGCGACAAAATTGTTTGGTTACTGCCGGAGTCGGTTACTATTAACGCGTTTAGCGAGGAAACCGATTCTATATTTTCATTTTGGACCAAGGCAATCCAGTCAAAAGTCGCATCTACCATTACCGGCTTGCTGGTAACAATCGCGAAACCGGTTGGAGTTTTGGTGGCAATGCCGTAAAAGAAATCCGGCAAGCCCTGCATAGTGGCCACAATTTTCGGGGTGTTCAAATACGGATTCACAAAATTAATTACCACCTGGTTATCACCCGCTTTTATGGTGGCGGTGCCGGCCGTGTCTTTCCCCACTATAATATGTCCGGTGGTGGTAACCTCACCCACCGAACTTATACTAAAGACGGTAGTTGTGCCGCTATAGACGGAGAGGACAGATTCTGTAGAAGTCGCAGTTTGGGCAAAAATAGAAAGCGCGCCGCTGGTAGCTACCGTTAACCTGTCCATTCCGCCGACTTGCAATTGGAGCAGGTTAGTTAAAATAGATGAAGCGGACTGGCTAATTAATAGAGAGGCGGTGGAAGTGGCCACGGAAATTTGCGTCCCCATACCTACATTGGCAAGAATAATGGCCGAGGAACTTGTGGCCGCGGAAATATTAATGTCGCGAGTGGAAGTGGAAATTAAAATACTGTCGTAAAGCGGTTTTAACATTCTTTGTTGTTCCTGCAAACCGGCGGTAAGCAAGGTTGAGAATTTGGAATAATTTATACCCATTTTACCGCTTGTCTTGTTAGTAAAGGTAATTTCCGGGAAAAGCAAGCTTACTTCTTGGGCTACAAAGCCGTAATCTTTTTGTCCCGTGGAATTACTAGCCCAGTTAAAAGAATAGGACTTTAACTCCATAATTTTAGCCAAAGTTGTGGAGGGAGCCAAAGCTTCAATGTTTACGGCCATAGAAGCATCTGAGTTATCGGTGGTCAAGATTCCTTCGGGGGTAATTTTAAGGTCTAAAGATTCTCCCAAGCTTTCCACACCGGTAAATTGTGCGTTGCCCGCAACTGTTAATTTTTGCCCCGGGGTGGTAGTGCCGATGCCAAAATTTCCGCCGTTAAAGTAACTGCCGGTAGCGGAAACACTGACGGTTTTGACGCCCGAAGCATCAAACAAGTTGAAGCTACCGCCCGAAGCTTGAGGCGAAATGGAGGCCAAAATGGTGCCCAAAGTGCCCCGAATGGCCAATCCGGTCGTGTTATCCGAACCTCGGATATCGAGATTTGCTTCCGGAGCTAAAGTACCAAGTCCCAAGTAACCTTTTTCCGACAAACGGAGCAAAGAAATTCCGGAAACAGAAGAAATATCTACAAGATTTTGACCGGTAGATGCAGCTTGAATAGAAAAACGAGAAGAATACGTGGAAGTGCCTATACCAACACTGCCGTTGATTGACTGAATTCCTAATGTTCTACTATTTAATTCCTGTATAGCACCAACCAAATACAAAGGTAAACTAGAAAGATTGGTATCCAAATAATCACTGCCGTTAATATTTACATGGCCAACCATTTCAGGGAAAACTGTTTGCAATTCCTGCGCAATAAAACCAGAGACACGGCGGTTACGAGTTTCTTGATCATAACCAGTCAACAAGTTGTAATTGAAACTAACAGGTCGAAGTTGATTAATTTTTTCCAAAGAAGAATAATTATTTGTTACTAAATTCGTAACATTATCCTTCAATCTTGCGTCAGAATAATTTGTAAAGGCGGTATAACCATTAGCTCCAGGCTGACCATTAACCGTCAGCAAATATCCAGGATTCGTAGTCCCAATACCCACGTTGCCGGTTAAAAAGTAAGAATTCCCGCCTCCCACAGCTATGTTGGCTTTAGAGTTACCGCCACCGTCTGTTAATAAGAACCCGCCACCGGCTCCAATTTGCAAATTAGTACCGGAGCCACTGTTTACTGTAAATAAATTGGTTCCGTTACC
>JBBRWU010000059.1:0-6801 GCA_038249015.1 Candidatus Doudnaibacteriota bacterium
AAGGAAGAGCTCAAAGAAATTGTGGAATTTTTACGTTTTCCCCAAAAGTTTTTACAGCTGGGTGCAAAAATCCCCAAAGGGGTTTTGCTTTTAGGTGCTCCGGGTGTTGGGAAAACAATGTTAGCCAGAGCTGTGGCCGGAGAAGCCAATGTACCGTTTTTCCACATTAGCGGTTCGGAGTTTGTGGAAATGTTTGTCGGGGTTGGCGCCGCCAGAGTACGTGATTTGTTTAAAAAAGCCAAAAAGAACGCACCTTGTATTATTTTTATTGACGAAATTGATGCCGTGGGTCGCCAGCGCGGTGCCGGTTTGGGTGGCGGACACGACGAACGCGAGCAAACCTTAAACCAGATTTTAGTGGAAATGGACGGCTTTGAAACCGACACTAATGTAATAGTTATGGCTGCCACTAACCGTCCGGACGTGCTAGACCCTGCCCTGCTAAGGCCGGGCAGATTTGATCGCCAAGTCATGTTGGACTTGCCGGATATTAAAGACCGGGAAGCGATTTTAATTGTCCATTCAAAGAATAAACCCATGGCTAAGGGTGCGGATTTGCGCAAAATTGCCGAACGGACTCCGGGTTTTTCCGGAGCGGATTTGGCCAACCTAATTAATGAAGCCGCGATTCTTACCGCTCGCCGGGATAAAAAAGAAATTTCTGTGGATGAACTTAAAGAGTCCATTGAAAAAGTTTTACTTGGTCCGGAACGTAAGAGTCATATTTTATCTGTCAAAGAAAAAGAAATTACCGCTTACCATGAAGGCGGGCATGCTTTGGTGGGCAGTGTTTTGGCTTTTTCCGACCCGGTACACAAAGTTTCCATTATTTCCCGTGGTCGAGCTGCCGGTTATACTATGAAGTTGCCGTCGGAAGACAAGCATTTACACACCAAACAAAGTTTCTTAGATGAAATTGCCGCATTGCTTGGCGGATACGCCGCTGAAAAATTGGTATTTAAAGAACTAACCACTGGCGCTTCTAATGACTTAAAAGTTGCTACGGGAATTGCCAGAAAATTGGTAATGAATTACGGGATGAGTGAAGCCATTGGGCCGATTGTCTTGGGTGACCAACACGAAATGGTCTTTTTAGGCAGAGAAATTTCCGAACAGCGCAATTATAGCGAAGCTGTGGCTAAAATTATAGATGATGAAGTATCTAAAATAATGACTGAGGCTTTAAACCGGGCAACCGATATGCTTGGTAAATATCGGAGTTATTTAAATACCATTGCCGAACGCTTGGTCAAAGACGAAACCCTGGAGCAGGAAGAATTCGCTGAAATTGTCAAAGATATTATTCCTGCAGAAAAAAAAGAACATGCTGATTTTTTGTTGTCCGAAGTGCAGGCAGTGGATTAAGTCTATTAAGTTAGAATTTATATGCTTCCTTACTCCGCAATTATTAGTAAAGCTTATCTAAGCACTAAAAATAACCCGAGGCTTTGGCTGTTCGGGTTATTTGTTATTGGTGGTTTCAATTTGAATTTCCTATATTTTCAAAATATTCCATTTAAAAAGTTTTTCTTTGAATATAGCTTTCAGGAAATTGTAACTTTTTTGCAATCACATCCTGAGGCTTTGGCAAGCATTAGTGCGGTGGTGTTGGTGCTTTCCGTTGGCGGTTTGGTTGTAACAAACTGGTCAAGAATAATTTTAATTTTGTTGGGGCGAGAGGCTTTAGAAACACATTTAAAGCCTTTTAAACGGAGCTTTAAGGAGAGCAAAGGCAGTTTAGTGCGGATTATAAAAATAAGCTTGTTTACCAGTGCTTTAATGTTCGTTGCGGGTGTTATTTTGATTGTTCCACCCTTGTGGTTGCCTTTGGAAAATCCTATAAGACTACTGTTATTACAAGCATCGGTGCTGGTGTTTTTACCGCTGGCTTTTACCATTTCGTGTATAAATATATTTACCTCTTTTTACGTAATACTCCATAAAATGCCCTTAAATAAGGCATTAAATTGCGGTACAGATTTATTTATTTCTTCTTGGAACAAAATATTGGGTTTGGTGGCTGTTTTAATGATAATTTATTTATGCAGTTTTGCAGTTGGTATTTTGGTGATATTTTTAGCTAAAGAAGTTTTACAGCTGATTTTATTGGGTTTGGTGAGGTTCCATATTCTCCCGCTTTCTGCTATTATATTAATGCTAAAAACAATTTCTACAGTAATGTTCTGGTTTTTGCTTTCGGGCTTGAGTGTTTTTTTCAACCAGTCTTTGCTGGTTTTGTTTTTAGAACTTTCCAAGCCAATCGAAGTGCCTGAGTATGGAAAAGTTATTCAGCCGACGTCGGCAGAATCGCTTATTAGTTAAAAAGTGTAACAAAACGTGGGCGGTTAGCTCAGTGGTAGAGCATCTCATTGACGTTGAGAGGGTCGAAGGTTCAATCCCTTCACCGCCCACCATTTTAATAATTAAAAATGTAAATGTTAAAGTGTAAAATTATAGAATTTTTGCCAAGCAAAAAGACATATATTTTGAATTTTGATATTTGCATTTTGCAGTAACAATCGTGCCTTCCTTAGACAAAAAAGAATTAGAGCAAATATTACAGTTAAAAATTCAAAATGCGGACTTGTATTTGTCCGCGTTTACTCACCGGTCTTATTTAAATGAAAACCGGGGTTTTGCCTTGCCTCACAACGAGCGTTTGGAGTTTTTGGGTGATGCGGTTTTAGAATTAGTGGCAACTGAATATTTGTATCGTAACTATCCGCATCCGGAAGGGGAATTGACTAACTTTCGCAGTGCTTTGGTAAATTATAAAATGCTTTCGGCGATTGCCTCCCGTTTAGGGTTTGAGAAATTTTTGCAAATGTCCCGGGGTGAAGCCAAAGACACCGGTCGGGCGCGCCAGGTAATTTTAGCTAATTGTATTGAAGCGGTAATTGGCGCAATTTATTTGGATTTGGGTTATGAAGCTGCCGGTGAATTTATAAAAAATGAAGTTTTGGTAGAACTGTCGAATGTGATTAAGGGTGGTAGTTATATGGACCCTAAAAGCAAACTACAAGAGATTGTTCAGGAAAAACGCGGAGTTACTCCGACTTATGGTGTTGTTAGTGAAACCGGTCCAGACCATAATAAATTATTTATTGTTGCAGCTTATGTAGGAGAACACGAAGTCGGCCAAGGTCAAGGGCCTTCCAAACAAGAAGCGGAAATTTCCGCTGCGGAAAATGCTTTGAAACAAAATATTTTTTAACATAATTTGAAAAAAACAAATACCAAACCTTACTCATGTATTTAAAACGCTTAGAAATTCACGGATTTAAAAGTTTTGCCCAAAAGACCACAATGGAATTTTCCAGTGGGATTATTTCCATTGTGGGCCCAAACGGTAGCGGTAAAAGCAATGTGGCCGATGCCTTGCGCTGGGTTTTGGGCGAGCAAAGCCCGAAAATAATTCGCGGGAAAAAAGCCGATGATGTAATTTTTGCCGGGAGTGATAAAAAAAGCCGTCAAGGTATGGCTGAGGTAACGGCGACTTTTGACAATTCCGACCGAAAAATTCCGGTGGATGCTTCCGAGGTCTCTATTGGCAGGCGTATCGATAGAAGCGGAGAAAGCGAATATTTGCTTAACGGCAATAAAGTTCGTTTGTTGGATATTGTGGATTTGGTGCTTAAAAGTAGTATCGGCACTTCCCGGTATACGGTCATTGGTCAGGGAACCATTGATCAGATGGTTTTGGCCGGCCCTTCGGAAGTAAAAAATTTACTGGACGAAGCTAGTGGGGTTAAAACTTATTATATAAAACGCGAAAAAACTTTAAGACGGCTGGAACAAACCGCTCAGAATTTAATGCGTGCCGAGGATTTAATTGCGGAAATAGAACCACGGTTAAAAAGTTTACGACGGCAGGCTAAAAAAATGGAAGCTCGAAGCGAAATTGAACAGGAATTTAAAATTTATCAACGCGAGTTTTTTGGTAATACTTTTTGGCAATTAAAAGACGTCTTGGCCGGAATTTTAGAACAGCTGTCCCAAGTAACCAAACAAAAATCTGCACTTGAAGAACAGGTGGCAAACATGCGCGGGCAAGTGGAAGTTTTAGAGTCCGGGCACTCGTCCAATAACAATCAACTCAAAATAGTTCAGGAAGAATTGGCACAATTACAGAATCAAAAAAATAAGTTATTGGAAGATTTGAGTTTGGTCCGGGGAAAAATGCAAAGTCAAAAAACCGCAGTAGCGGGGGATGCGCAAAGTTTGCAAGTGGAAGTTCACGGTAAAGACAGAAAGATTGAAGAAATTAAAGCCAAGATTGAGCAGACGCAAAAAGAAAAACAGCAACAGGAGCACAGTTTTGTAAGCCAGTTTAAAACTTTGGAAGTAGTCAATAAGAAGCTGGAAGAATTATCTCAAAAACTTAGCAATCCGGCTCAAATTGATTGGGCACTGGTGGACAAGGAATTGGGACTTTTGGAAAATGTTTGGAGTGGATTTTATGACAAGTTACAAAGTAGCCAAAATTTGGATGAGGTAAAACAGCAGGCCGGAGAGGTTAGTGTGAGTTTGCAAAAATTTAAGCGGGCTGCAAAGTCGGCGGTTATTGACCCGCACTTGGGACTTTTGGCGGTAAAGCAAGAATTGAATAATTTATTAAAAGAAAAAGAGCAACTTAGCTTAAAAGTGAACGAAGCTCAGCTATCTATGAGCAAAGGTAAACTGGCTTTGGATTTTTTGGGCAGAGAGCTTTCGGGCCTTGAGCAAGAAAAGTTACATTTGGATTTGGAGTTAAAAAAAGCACAAAGCAGTTCTCCGGATGCTTTTTGGCAAGATTTATTGGGCGAAGAAGACCGGATAAAAAAAGTTGTGGAGAGTATTGGTCAGGAAGTTTTAGGAGTTGAAATTTCGCTGAAAGGTTATTATGACAAAGAAGAAGAACGGCAAAAACACCTACGTCAAAGCGAAAATAATTATCGGGGAATTTTAGACCAACTGTCCAAAATTAAAGATCAAGAATCGACAATCAATATTGAAAAAGCCAAGTACGATACCCAAATGGAAATTTTGGCCGATGAGGTAAAAAGAATTTTAGGGTTGTCGGAATGGGATGTGTTGCAACAACAAAGAGTACAAAGTCAGACTCCGGAGTTGGAGGTAAAAATTATGCGTCTTAAAAATCAACTCGATACCATTGGTGGAATGGATGAATTAACTTTGAAAGAGTATCGGGAAACTGAAAGTCGCTACACTAATTTGAGTACCCAGGTGGCGGACTTAAAACAGGGGATGACAGACTTGCGCCAAATTATTGACGAGTTGGATGTTCACATTAAACAAAAGTTTAGTGAAGCTTTTCATAAGATAAATGAAAAATTTGAATTTTATTTCCGTGTGCTATTTAATGGTGGTCGGGCATATTTGAGCTTGCTTAAGAGTGAAGACGAATCGGAACAAGAAATGGTAGAGGGAGAAGATCAGGAAGATATAACACAAGGCGAAATTTTACGGCCCGAAGAAAAAATTGTTAAAAAATATGAAAAAGGTAATTCCAGTATTGTGGGCATAGATATTAAAGCTACCCCGCCGGGAAAAAAATTGGCTACTATTCAGGCGCTGTCCGGCGGTGAGCGTGCCATGACTTCTATTGCTCTGCTGTGCAGTTTGCTGGCCTGCTTCCCGTCGCCGTTTGTGGTGTTAGACGAGGTGGATGCGGCTTTGGACGATGCCAACACCATTCGTTTTGGCCAAATTTTGGGCACTCTGGCACATCAAACCCAGTTTGTTACCATTACCCATAACCGTGAGACAATGGCTCAGGCTAACGTACTTTATGGCGTGACTATGGGCGATGACGGGGTGAGTAAGTTATTATCGGTGAAATTGGATCAGGCCAAAGAATTTGCGAAATAATTTGTATCTTGGAAAGGTTGATATTATGTTAGAAAATTTATTTGCAGTTCTCACTACCTTTATCATCCATATTATCTCCTCGACGGGTTATGCGGGAGTGGCTATTTTAATGGCCATTGAAAGCGCCTGCATTCCGTTGCCTTCCGAAATCATTGCACCTTTTGCAGGGTATTTGGCTTTTACGGGCCGGTTTACTTTATGGGGTGTGGTCATTGCCGGAGGCGTGGGTAGCATGGTCGGCTCTTATATTACCTACGAAATAGGCAAATACGGCGGCCGGCCGTTTGTGGAAAAATACGGCAAGTGGATTTTAATTTCCAAGCACGATTTGGATATTGCGGATAATTTTTTTGCCAAATACGGCAACCTTTCCACTTTTATTGGCAGGATGTTGCCTGTGGTAAGAACTTTTATTTCTTTGCCCGCGGGGATTGCCAGAGTAAAATTACCCCCATTTTTAATTTACTCTTTTGTGGGCAGTGTAATTTGGACTTATATTTTGGCTTATTTTGGAATGAAGCTTGGAGAAAATTGGTCTACACTTAGGGACAAGCTCCACGGGTTTGATACGGCAATAATTGTTTTGCTTGTGCTGTTTGTTGTGTGGTGGATTTATAGGCATATAAAAAATAGGGCTTCCGCCTCCGCTGAAGCTACGGTGGACAAGAAGGGTTAAGGGTGAGAAATATTGAAGCCCGGGGTTTCCTTAGATCATATGGAAAACATGGTTCTGAATGGCTAGCTTAAACATCTCAGACATCACTGTGTCATTGCGAGCCTGCCTGCGATAGGCAGGTGCATCAGAAGCAATCTAATTATGTCCTTAAATATGAGAGATCTCCACGTCGGATGAATTCCTCGCGATGACAGAATGACTTAGGATATCTAATATCCTTAAAGTGCTTTATCGACTAGAACCATGTTTTCCAT
>JBBRWU010000060.1:0-6749 GCA_038249015.1 Candidatus Doudnaibacteriota bacterium
AAACAAAAATAAAGCTGGTTTTACCTTAATCGAATTGTTGGTGGTTATCGCCATCATCGGTTTGCTCGCATCGGTGGTACTCTTGGCGCTGAATTCTGCTAGACAGAAATCACGTGACGCCAAGCGTCTCGCGGATGTAAGGCAAATTGCTTCAGCAATGGAACTATACTATAACGACATGAACGGTTATCCTACAGGTACTGCCTCTGTGGCGAGTGCAGGGGCTCTCCTAGGTGCACCTAATACCGTTATTGGTCTTACCCCGACTTATATCGGATTAGTTCCGTTATCACCATCACCACAAGACGGCGGTTGTGCTTCTACTGGTACTAAAGGAGCTAACAACTATTGGTACGAGACTAATTTGACTGGTTCATTTTATACTCTTACCTTCTGTCTTGGTGCCCAAACAGGCGGTTATTCTCTCGGGACAAGAACTCTCACCCCTGCCGGTATTCAATAGTCTAGTTAATATTATCCGTGCCCTGCCTTAAAAAATGGTCGGGCACGGATAATTCCCGGATATACTCAATTGCTAAATTAATTTAGATTTATGCTCCGAAGCTTTTAGTATAAACTATCTAATTTTACTGGCGTTTGAATAAGAACCATTCAGAGCGAAGCGAAGAATCACTTATATAAGGGACTCCTCACTCCGTTCGGAGTGGTTAAAACCGAGTAATTCTTTAGTTTCTCAATTCATAGTCCTTATAAGCATGAAGTTTTTCACACTCAGATAACATTGGAGCTTTAGGAGAGCATCGGCTTAGTATGGTTAAATTTTATATGATCCAAGTTATTATCAGAATTTAGTTAGCGAAGGAGTATAAATTTGTGAATTTTAAATTAAATCAAAATACAATTATTTTTTTAGGCAGCCTAACCGTGGCTGTTATTTTGTTTGTGGCAATTTTTCAAGGGATTAAGGCAGGTAAAGCTACTGCCCAGGCCAATGCGGTAATTTTGGTGACCCAAAATTTTTCTGCCGGCTTAGAGTATTTTTATCAGGATCAAAACCGTTTTCCTAATGTTTTGGAATTTAGCGAGCAGAATGTTATGCTAAATTATTTTAATGTTTTTCCGTTCCCAAAATTTATTTCAGCTTTGTGCGCGGAGAGTTTTGAATACAAAAAAAACAGCAACACGGCAGTCATTCTAAATTTTTGTTTGCCTAAGAACGCCGGGGCTTATCAGGCAGGCTGGAACACCATAAGCTTAAGTAAATAATAACCAACCGATTATGTTTTCAAATGCCTTGAGCAAGATACGGTTACCATTTAGGGAGGACAATATTTTTAGTCTTCTTTTTTTATTAGTGCTAACAGTGCCCCTGGCCTTTACCATTTACACCCGGGAAAATTTTGAAATTATTAAATACACTTTTTGGCTAATATTATTGGGGGTAATATTTTTGGTTCTGGCATTAAAAGTTTACGGCAGGGAAAACCGATATAATTTAAAAACTTTTCCTCGGCTGCCTTTATTTTTACTTTCGGCTTTTATTATTTTTGTAATTGTATCAACTTTTTTTTCCCCGGATAAGCTAAATAGCATTTTCGGCTTTTATTATCGTTTTGCCAACAGTTTATTAGTTTATTGTCTTTGGGCAGTAACATTTTTTTTATTTATGCTTTACGGCGGCAGGCAGCGACTTTTGGTTTTGGTAAAAGTTTTGGTTTTTGACGCTTTAGTTATTTCTCTGGTCGGCATATTGCAGGCGCAGGGCATTGCTTATTACGAAGGTTTGGATATGGCTGCTATTTCCCGAGCCCCAAGCTTGTTGGGTAACCCGATTTTTTCCAGTATGTTTATTGTTGCCGTTTTCCCTTTTGCTGTATATTTTGGGTTTAAGGCGGAGCGTTTTTCCGCCAAGCTATATTACGGTTTAGCCGGATTTTTTATGCTAGCCTGTGTAGTGCTATTGACTAGCCGTGGTGCTTGGCTGGGTTTAGGGACGGGAATTTTAGCTATGCTGGTAATTGCCACTTTTTATGCAAAAAATAAAAAAGTGATAATTTTTGGCATTTTAGGATTAATTTTAGTCAGTATTTCAACAGTGGGTTTTTTAAAAGCTTATAATGTACAAAATGGCCGGTTGACTTTGTCATTGGCGGAAGAAAACGCGACCACCCGCTTGTATGCTTGGGGGATGGCTCGCGAAGCTATAATTTCACATCCTTGGGTGGGGGTGGGCTTGGGAAATTTTCAACAATATTTTGAGCAAAATAGAGAAAAATATTTGTCTAACGCGGTGCAAAATTTTGACGACGCGCACAATTTATTTTTGCAACTGCCCGCCACCGCCGGGGTGCCGGCCACCTTGACTTTTATTGGTTTATTAATTGCGGCGATATTTTCCGCAATTAAACATTTTAAAAAACAACAGGATTATTTTGCTTTGGCTGTGGCAGGCGCGATTATAATTTTTTCTATTACCGCTTCTTTTACCCCGGTAACAATTCCGTGCCTGTTGTTGCTCGCTTTATTAATTGCTTTGGCATTTTCCCTTAAAGAAACAGAAGAATCAGTTGAAGTTAAGCCCGGCAAGTCATTGCGCATTATTCTGTTTGTCTGTGGAGCGGGCCTTTTGGTAATGGGGGTCAATTTTGTTATTGCCGAGCATCTTTTTTATCGGGCAACGTGGGCTTATATCGGACAAGACTACAAAAAAGCCGAGCAACTGGCAACCTGGGCAATTAAGCTTAACCCAACCAATCAGTTGTATTTTTTGTATAAAGGCGGGAGTCAGATTTTGGGTAATGCTAATCCGCAGGCAATAGCCAAAACCAAGCAGGAATTAATTAAGCTGCATCCCAAAGCCGCGGTTACTTATTCTATGTCAGGGACTTTAAATTTTTTGTCGTTTATTAAAACCGGGGACAGAAAATATTTTCAGGATGCCACGGACAATATGTCCCGGTCATTAAAAATTGATCCCTTTTCAGCCGGTCGTTATGTCCGGTTGGGATATTTTTATTTATGGATTGCCGACGGTGATACGGCTAAGGAGTGGACTAAAAGCGGTCTAAGTTTGGATAAAGATTATTTACCGGGATGGCTTCAGTTGGCGAAAATTTATCAGGTTCAGGGAAAGAAAGCGCAATTAATTTACGCGCTTAATAACGCGCTTAGGATTCGACCGGATATAATGGAACTGCGGGCATTGGCTAAAATTGCCAAAGAAGCTAAAGATCCAAAAAGCGTGCCCGTAAATATGCCCCCGGAAATGGGAAGTTTAGAATAAATTTTTTTTGTGGTCTTGATGTTTTATCGGGGTATTGCTAATATACTCAATTGCTAAATTAATTTAGATTTATACTCCGTAGCTTTTAGTACAAAGTACCTAATTTTATTGGCGTTAAATAATAATCAACGAAGGTGATTATCGGAGTTTAATTAGCGAAGGAGTATAAATCATTATGGAAATGTTACTCGCAAGTATAATATTTTATTTTGGAGCCATTGTCGGCAGTTTTTTAAATGTGGTAATTTTACGATTGCCCGAGGGAAAAAAACTCACCGGTCGGTCTGCCTGCGTCGCTTGTGGCCACACTTTAGGGGTTTTGGAACTTTTCCCTTTATTTAGTTTTTTAGGGCTTTTGGGCAAGTGTCGGCATTGCCGAAAACGGATTTCTCCCCGCTATTTTATTATTGAATTATGCACGGGCTTATTATTTGTCGGGATGTGGTTTGTTTTTTCCCCGACAAATCTTTTTGAGTTGATGCTTTATGTTAGAAATTATTTTATTATCGCGGTTTTATTAAGTGTCTTTGTAATTGATCTTGAGCATTTTATTATTTTAGATGTGATAGTATTTCCCGCTTTGGGCGTGGTGTTGGCATTTAACTTTGCTTTGAGTTTATTTTCGGGAAGTCCGATGTGGTCATCGGGTAATTTTTTAGTCTCCGGTTTAATCGGCTTAATTTTAGGAGCGTTACCCTTTTGGTTAGTGTGGTATTTATCCAAAGGACGTTGGATGGGCTTTGGGGATGTGAAGTTGGGTTTATTTTTGGGGCTGGTTTTGGGTTGGCCTCAGATTTTTGTGGGTTATTTTATTGCGGTAATTTTGGGCGGCGTAATCTCTGTTTTTTTACTCCTGCTTACAAAAAAGACTTTAAAAAGCCAGGTTCCTTTCGGCACTTTTCTAAGCATAGGGGCGCTTGCCGCGCTATTTTATGGCCCCCAAATGCTCAAATGGTATATGGCATTTTTAGGATTTTAAGGTATAATTAAGGTACCTAGTGATTCGCTGGTTAAGGGTTGTAAAATTGCCTAATTTGTTCAAGAAATAAAATGAAAACCCCGAAATCTTTAATTTATAATCACCAATTAAATTTGGGATTTACTTTAATGGAATTAATGGTTGTATTAACAATCATGGCTTTTTTATTCACTGGTATAATTGTGAATATAAACGGTCAAAGGGCGCCGCGGGATATAAAAATTGCGCAAAATGAATTAGTCAGTAATATTCGCAAGGCGCAAAGTTATACCCTGTCGGCACGTAGCTTGCCTTCGGGTGAATCGGCCCAGTATTATGTAATTAAGTTTAATCTTGCCAAACCGACTGAGTATACTATTCAGGCAATATCAAACGTCGGGACTTCACCCCGACTCCAAGATGTTGAAGTAATTAAATTGCCGGTGAATGTTAAAATAACGGCCCTGAGCATAACCGGGCGACTTTCGGCTCCCGCAACCCAAGACCCCGCCTCTTGCGCTTTAGTCGGCTTTTCTGCCCCGTACGGTAAAGTTTTATTTAACGACGGCTGTGTCCCGGTTTCTTTTACCGGCCCTTATACAATCCAATCTACCGATGACTATCAAAAATTTGTAAACTTTCAAACTAACGTCCAATGTATAAATAATCTAACACCCCTTCCCAGCTCCTGCACGGCCAGTGCCGACTCAATTGTTACCATTACTTTAACCAATAGCGCGCAAGCCGGTTTACAGAAGCAGGTAACAATAAATGGGATTACCGGTGGCGTAAGTTTTAACTAGTATGAATAACCAAAAAAAAGTAAATTTTGCCGTTTCCGGGCAAACGCTAATTGAAACTTTAGCCGCTTTGTTTATTTTAGTTATGGGGGTAACCGCAGCCACCGGACTGGCAATTTATTCTTTCAACGCTTCTACTTCTATTAATAAGCAGATTGTGGCTACCGGATTGGCCAGAGAAGGTGTTGAGGCAATAAAAAATATGCGGGACACCAATTGGTTAAAAATCGGGAGTCCGGATACCAATTGTTATAATTACGCCAGTTCTACCGCCTACAATGCTAAGTGTTATAAAAGTTGGCTTGACCCTTCGGGGAGTATAGGCTACGACATTACCGGAACCGGAGTAAAAAGTCTCCGGTTGAGCCTGAACCCGTCAATTAATGATTCAATTTGGACAATTAAGTCAGATGACGGCAATTGGGGTTTGAATTTTGATTCAAATATGAGTGGGGGAGTATTTAACGGTTTTTATACTATTCCGAATATTAGTTCCGGCTTAACTCACGGTTCGTCAGGATTTTATCGACAAATTGTATTAACCGAAGATACCAGTGGGAATTACAGTTGGGCGGAGTATCATCGGCTGATTGTTGAATCGCGGGTATGGTGGATAGACAAAAGGTGCCCGAAAAGCGCCATTTGGCCGGGGTTAGGCAAATGCTCAATTTCATTAGTGACTAATTTAACCAACTGGAAAAATTATCAACTCACCCAATAATAGATGTTAAATACACACAGGACAATGACCAATACTAAAGAAAAAACCAATAAAATTCAGACCGGACCGGTTTTAATTTATTCCAGGCAAGGCGGGTTTACCTTAATGGAAATAATGGTTTCCACGGCTATTTTTGCAATTGTGGCTGTGGCAATGCTGTCTTTGTTTAATTATGTTTTAAAAATTAATAGAAAAACCGAGGCGCTTAGACAAGCCAGTCAGGGGATGAGAAATTTTGTGGAAGTTTTGGTAAAAGAAATTCGCAACGGCCAAATAGATTATTATGTGGCTAATGGCCAAACTTACACTGCCGGTTTAGGCCCTTGCCAGCCGCCCAGCAATATTGTTAACGCAAATGTTTCCATTACCGATGGTGCTAGTACTTATGCCAGCAAAGAAAATAAGTTGGGCATTATTAATAACGAAAATGTTCAAGAATGTTTTTATTTGGCGGACGACCAAACCCCGCCGGTGTACGCCGGAGCCAATAAATTTGACAGTCTTGCTATAAGTAACCGTCCGGTAAAAAATTTAATGATGATGAAAGCCGGAGTGGTCTTGGCACAAGTTTTAAATCCGCCGAATTTTTCCGTAAAAAAATTAATGTTTTTAATCCGCCCAATCTGTGACCCATATACCTACGGCCCCAGAGCCACTCCTCCGGGGCAAGGCTGTACGGATTACGGCTCGAATTATCCTAAAATGCAGCCGTCAGTAACAATGTTTATTCATTTTGAAGTTACTTTGCCCACTAAAGAAGTTGTGCCCATTTATTATCAGACAACGGTTTCTACTAACCAGTATGATATCCCGAGTCCGAGTCCATAAAATAAAAAAATATATGAAGACATTAAACCACAAACAAAAAAAGGGCAGCCAACGAGGAGTAACTTTACTTTTGGCAATTATTATTTTATCTTCGGTAATGGCTATTAGTTTTAGCTTAAGCACGATATTATTTATTGAAGTTAGAACTTCCGGAGATTTGCTCAAAACCGAAGGCGCGTTGTATGGGGCCGGGGGGGT
>JBBRWU010000061.1:0-6402 GCA_038249015.1 Candidatus Doudnaibacteriota bacterium
GGCTCACGGTACTGCACATGTTACCGATGTAGGAATGACCGGCAGTTTAAACGGAGTCATTGGGGTAAAAAAAGAAAATGTCTTAAAGAAATTTTTAGAACAGGGGAAGTTTGTAAACGAACTGGAAGAAGACGGAACTTTGCAGATAAACAGTGTATTGGTGGAAACATTGGCTGGTGGGAAAGCACAATCGATTATAAAACTTTATCAGGAAATGAGTAATTAATTATAATTATATGAGAGAATCAATTGGAAATTTTTACAGAGGCTATATAAGGGATAGAATTACTGAGCTAAAAACTGCTTTTGGTGGAACAACACCTCAAAATATTGCCAGACAGTTAGAGGATTCAAAGCCTGTGGATTTTGATGCTTTATTAGGGGGAGAATTGAAAAATATTAAACCATCAAAGATAGATGAACGTGGGGAAATAATTGATGAAGATAAAAAATAGCTAGATAAAAACAAATGGCCGCAAAATTTTTAAATCCCAGTGCAGTAGTGGCGCAGACCGGACTTAAATAATAAACCAATGCAAGCAACTAATCAAAATTTACTTATCCTTTTCGGTTCACAAAGCAAGGGGCAGGCAACCACTGTTTCAGATTTTGATATTGGCGTAGTGGCTAATAAGCCTTTAAGTTTTGAGCAAAAAAATCAGTTAAGCACGGAGTTGGCAAAAGAGTTTAATTTTAATGAAGACAAAATAGACTTGGTGGATTTAAACGAGGCTTCACCATTACTGCAAATGGAAGCGGCAAAAAGCGGAAAGCTGCTAAAAGGAACCGAATTAGATTTTTTCAAATATAAGTTGTTGGCATGGAAGCGGTATCAGCACACGGCAAAATTTAGGAAAATGCGCGCAGACAATTTACAAAAAATTTATGGGTAATGAAATAATAGAAAAAAAGGTTGAACAGCTTCATTCTTTAATTAAGGAATTGCAAGAGTGGACGTCTGTTCCTTTTGAAACTTTTGACAGGACTGTGACTTTGGTAAGATCTTCAGAAAGAAACTTGGAAATGCTGGTGGAGTTGGCAAGCGATATTAACGCCAATATTGTTTTGCAAAAACAGGATAAAGTCCCAGATGCGTACAAAGAGTCTTTCCAATGGCTGCAAAAAATTGGTATAATTGAAGAAGAGCTTTGTAATAAGCTTGTAAGTTCGGTAAAACTGCATAATATACTGGTAAATGAATATGATTTTGAGTTTAACAATAGGCAATTTTATGATTCAATAAAAAACGATTTTATTGAAGCTTATACGGAATATCTAAAAGCAGTGATGGGGCAGTTAAAATAAAAAATTATGTCAAAATTTTTAAATCCAAGTGAAGTGGTGGCGCAGACCGGGCTTATGCAGGGTCAGGTGGTGGCGGATTTGGGTTGTGGTAACGGCTTTTATGTTCTGCCCGCGGCACAAATGGTCGGCTCTACAGGAACGGTAATTGCCGTAGACGTTATGGAAGCCAAGTTGGCTGCGACAATTTCCATTGCCAACCAATTTGGGTATAAAAATGTGAGAGTGATTCAGGCAGACTTAGCTAAACCACTGCTGGATATTCCTGCCAATTCCGTGGATATGGTAATTATCGGTAATATTTTACACGAGATAAGTCATATTGATGAATTAATAAAAAATGTTTATCGGATTTTAAAGAGCCCGGGCAGAATAATGGCCGTGGAATGGAAAAAAACCGCCACCCCGTTTGGTCCGCCCTTAGACAAGCGACTTGACCAACAAAAATTGGAAACTCTTTTAATGCAAGTCGGATTTAGAAAAGATAAAGATTTGTATACCGACGGGTATCATTACGCAGTTTTATTTGAAAAATAAAACTTTACCAAATACCAATTTGTACTAATATACGAATATTGTCATTGGGATTGGTATATTAGTATTTATTAGTAATAGTAAAGAAAATGAATTTAAAATCTTTTTTTACATCGCAGTATTTGTTTCAAATTAACCCGGCGTTTATTAGTCCGACAGAAAAGCTTTTTGCTTTAGTTGGGGCGGTATTGGTATTATTGGCGATTGTATTTAAAATTTCTTCGGTTTTAGCGCCCGCACCGGTTGATAAAAAGTTTCGCGGAAAATTCTTTTCTTTGTTTTTGACTATCGGCTTAGGTGAATTATTTTGGTACTTTTGTCGTTATCAAAATATAAAATTTTTCGGATCGCATTTTATGGCTTGGTTGATAATTTTAATCGGGTTAATCTGGCTGGGAGTGATTGCGGTTAGAATGATAAAAAATTACAGGAAGGAGAAAGTAGCATGGGAAAAAGAACAAGTAAAATCAAAATATCTTCCCTAACTACGAATCTGTACGAATATACTAATTTTGGGAAATAGCCACTCGTATATTAGTAATAATTAGTAGTTAGTAAAGACAGTATGTTTAATATATTTAAATCAAAACCTAAAATTCCATCTAAGCCAAAGTCCCTAGGTCAGATTGGCGAGGAATATGCGCAGGAAGAATATAAAAAACAGGGTTACCAAATAATCGCGGCTAATGAATATAACAAAAAAGGCAAGCGGCTTGGCGAAATAGATTTTATTGCCAAAAATAAAACTACAATCATTTTTGTGGAAGTAAAAACTCGCACTGTTGGAGTTGACAAATTCGGCAAAGGTGTGGAATCGGTTAATATATACAAACAACGAAAAATATTAGCAGCGGTAAAAATGTATTTTTTAAGAAACGAGAAATATTTAAGCTTAATCCCCCAAATAGACGTTTGCCTGCTGGAATATAACGGGGTTGACAAAATCTTAAATTCTGTTAAAATAATAGCGAATGCGGTTGAGGATTGGTCCTGAAATCACCGATTCACAGATTTTACGGATAATACAGATGACTATCTATTTATGACGTAACTGATGAGCGATGCTCATCTTTTTTTATCTTTAATAACAACAACTTAATACAATTAAATAAAGATCGTAGATACGCAGATTAACGCAGGTGTCGCAAATTGCGATTGGCATAATCGGTGAAATCCGCGAATAATCAGTGATTTTATGAACGAACAACTTGAACAAGCGTTAGACCAAATAGCCGAAGAAAAAGGCATTAGCAGAGCAGACCTTATTGGCATGATAGAAGCCTCACTTGCTGCGGCTTTTCGCAAAGATTACGGCGAAAAGAATCAGAATATTGTGGTGGAATTTAATCCGGAAAATATGGCCACCAAAGTTTTTGACGTTAAAATTATAGTGGAAAACGAAACTGAAGTTGAAGAAGACCCACAAAAATTTATTTTGATTGAGACGGCCAAAAAAATGAAGAAGTCCGCCAAAGTGGGTGACGAACTCCGCACGGATATTACCCCAAAAACAGGAACCTCTTACGGGCGGATTGCGGCTCAAACCGCCAAACAGGTAATTATTCAAAAACTTCGTGAAGCCGAACGCAATGTCCAGTTCTCAGACTTTAAAGCCAAAGAACGCACTTTGCAAAACGGCGTTGTTCAAAGAATTGAAGGCGACACAATTTTGGTAGATATGGGCAAAGCTACCGGTGTGTTATTTCCAAGCGAGCAAATTCGCGGAGAAAAATATACCATCGGTCAGCGTTTAAAAGTTTTAATTTTGCACGTTGAGCCGGCCACCAAGGGCCCAAAAATAACTTTGTCTCGCTCGCACCCGGATATGGTGCGCAAACTGTTTGAATTGGAAGTTCCGGAAATATTTAGCGGAAGTGTGGAAATTAAAGCCGTGGCCAGAGAAGCCGGCTCCAGAAGTAAAATTGCAGTTATGTCCACCCAAGACGGGATTGACCCGATTGGTTCTTGTGTGGGCCAGCGTGGTAGCCGTGTGCAAACTGTTATGGCGGAATTGAGCGGAGAGAAAATTGATATTATTGAATATAGTGAAGATCCGGTAAAAATGATTGCCAACAGTTTGTCCCCGGCAAAAATTTTAAATGTCCAGTTAGACAATGACGCCAAAGAAGCTAAAGTCGGTGTGCTGGAAGACCAGCTTTCTCTAGCCATTGGCAAAGCCGGACAAAACGTTCGTCTCGCAGCTCGTTTAACTGGTTGGAAAATAGATATTAGCGGGGAGAAGCTTGGTGGAGACGAAGCGACCGCTGAAACATCAGAAGCTGCCAAAGAAGAAGCGCCAGCAGAGTAAGTAAAGCCGGAAGAAGTTAAGGAATAGTTAAACTAACCCATTTATTCTAATTTCTAATTAACCTAAATATATGGACAAAAAAATGAATCTGGCAATTATACTTGTAAGCCTAGTGTTTGTTGTTTTGGGTTTTTTGTATTTATACAATAATATTTTATTTTATAAGCAATCAAGCAAAACATTAGCTTTAATTACTTCGATAACAGAGCCGGACAATTGTGCTGTTATTAACCAATGCAAGTTTGGTAGAAAGCTCATACTTAAAATAAACAATATTAATGTGTCTGAGTCTAAAGAGGTATCAATTTTTACAGCAATATCAGGAATATTTACAGTAGGGAATCAAGTTGAAGTTTTGTATCAGAAAAAAATTAGCAATACTCCTGTAATTGCAATTTTTGGAAATGACGCGAGGCCAATTCTTTATGAAGTAAAAATATACACTTGGCATTATTGGGGTTATCCGGTTTTGATAATCCTTTTTGGAATTTTGATTTATTTTGTTGGTAAAAAATTGTTAAGGGAAAAATCGGGGGCTCTTGAAATGCCATTGAAAGATAATAAATTATAAATCGGTATGTTGCACCCTCTCTGTCCCTCGGATGCACTCGGGACATCTCCCCCAGAGGGGGAGAAGGGAACAGCGAGTGATGTAATACTAAAACCTAATAACTAAATAACTAAATATCTAAATATATGCCACTTGTTCCTATGGTTATAGAGAAATCTAATATGGGTGAACGCGCGTACGATATATACAGTCGTTTGCTAAAAGAACGCATTATTTTTTTGGGTGAACCAATAGATGACGCCGTAGTAAATACCGTTATTGCTCAACTGCTTTTTTTGGACGCGGAAAATAGCAAGGACGACATAAAAATTTATATTAATTCGCCAGGTGGTAGTGTAACTTCTGCCATGGCACTTTACGACACCATGCAACATGTAAAGGCAGATGTTTCAACCATATGCATTGGACAAGCGGCCAGTGCAGCCGCAGTACTTCTTTCTTGTGGCGCAAAGGGCAAGCGTTTTAGTTTACCGAACTCAAGAGTGTTAATTCACCAAGTTATGGGTGGGGCTGAGGGACAACAAAAAGACGTAGAAATTCAAGCCCAGGAAATGAAGCGCATAAAAAACCAAATCAATGCTATTTTGGCAAAACATACAGGCCAGCCTGTGAATAAAATTGAAAAAGACTCAGATCGCGATTATTTTATGACCGCTGAAGAAGCCAAAAAATATGGGATAGTTGACAAAATCATCCAATAATCGGATGATTTTGTTTTTTTTATATGGTATAATTACACTGGTGTCTCGTTAATCTACCCATAGCTGAGCCTGTTTCTGGAAACTACTTTCAATAATAGGCCGCTTAGTCCTAGAAACCAGCTTAACTAAAGGAGTTTTGTCAAAAAGGGAAACACTCAGTATTTGTAGAATTTCGTAAGAATTTCGGTTAATGTTAAATCTTTTTTTTAAGATGGCAACCAGCAGGTAAGCGCAGAGCGCGATGCAGATTTGTATCTTAACCGCGTTTTCTGATCTGCCCCAGAAAACTTCTATGCTTAAATGCTGTTTAACCCATTTAAAAAATAATTCAATCTGCCAGCGGTGTTTGTAAAGCAAGGCAACGGTTAAAGCAGAAAGTTCAAAATTGTTGGTAAGAAAAACATAAGTATGCTTAGTTACAGAATCGTAAAACTTAATTCTGCGTAATTTCTCTGGATAATCTTTTCTGCCTTTTTGTGTGGAGAGCCGAATTACCTGATCGCAGATAATACCTGATTTTTTATCCGCTGAATTGGAACGAGTCGGTACAAACCTCATCCCGCCTTTAGCCCTGGTAACAAAGAAAGCTTTGTCCGTGTGAATTTTGTAAAATCTTCCGTAGTCCACATAACCTCTGTCCATAACATAGTAAGCCCCGGGTTCAAACTCAAGAATGTCTAAAAAGTTAATATCATGGCTTTTTCCGTCGGAAATATGGAAGAAAGCGGGAATTATGCCTTTTAACTCTAAACCCAAATGCAACTTGACCGCCGCCCGTTTCTTTATCAACCTTGCCCAGGGAAACATTTTTAGACAGAGTTCAATAGTGGTGGAATCAATAAGGTATGTCAAGTACCCCTTTTTTAGGACACTGATTCTGAGAATAAAATCAGTTTAAATTTTTTAAATTAATGTTAATTTGTAAGCTTGATGAAATTGTTGGGGAGTCATTTTTAACGAAGTATGCATACGCTTGGTATTGTACA
>JBBRWU010000062.1:0-6390 GCA_038249015.1 Candidatus Doudnaibacteriota bacterium
CCACTTTGTTGGTTTTATTCCTGCGTCTCCGGAACCCGTTTTTTTAACTCTTGATAAGCTCTCCCAAAATACTTTAGGCGTTTTTCTCTTTGTCGCGCGCTTTGTTCGGCGCTGTAAGCCTCATAGTAAATCAGGCGAAGAGGCCTGCGATATTTTGTCGCAAATACCAATCCTTTGGCTTGTTGGTCAGATCGTAATTTTAAATCCCCGGTACTGCCAATGTAAAGTTTTTTATCCTTAAAACTTTTTAAAATATATACATACCACATAGCCAGATTATATCATAAAAAAAGTGGGGCGGGGTATCACGAATAGCAGGGGCAAACTCGAAAAACCTACAAACTCGTGAGGCCCGTACCAGTGAAACTCGTGGTATGAAAAAACCCGGCTTATTATACTCAATTGCTAAATTAATTTAGATTTATACTCCGTAGCTTTTAGTACAAAGTACCTAATTTTATTGGCGTTTGATAATAATCAACGAAGGTGATTATCGGAGTTTAATTAGCGAAGGAGTATATTTGACTAAAAAAATAAACGGGGTTACAATTTAAATATCATTTAGATTAACTTAAAAGTTATGGACAAAGATTTAAAAATAGAGTTTGAAAAAATTAGCAAGCAATTTCAGTCATTAAATACCCGTTTTGACGGTGTCGATAAACGTTTTGAGAAATCAGATCAGCAAGTTAAAAGCATAAAGGACTTTCTTTATAAAGAAATGCCGACTAAACAGGAAATGGAAGAGCGTTTTTCTGAATTGCCCACAAAACAAAACTTTTCAAATTTACAAACATCCGTAGACAGTTATGCCAAAAAAGCAGACTTGTATTATCAGGAAATGGCAGTAATGAGGCATCGCATGGAGCGCATGGAAGATTGGATAAAACTTGCGGCTCCAAAATTGGGAGTTGAATACAAGGTTTAATTTATAAATAAAAACCCGAGACTGGGCGCCATCTTTTCAAGATGGTGCCCATCTCTTGCGACTAAAAGTATCGGTTAGCCGATAGTGTATATGTTAACCGATACAGTATGGGCTAAACCATATTTAGACAAAAAACAAACCCCCGAGACTGGGCACCATCGGGGATGGTACCCAGTCTCGGGGGAAATCGGGCGGCTAAAGCTCGCCCCTACAGGATAAAAGCAATAAGCAATATCGAAAAAATAGTTTACAAGCTCGCTATGCGTTGGTATTGGTTAAATTGCGTTTGGTTCGTAAAGCTCCCGCCTGTCGCCTGCTTGCCACAGGTAGGGGCGCAAATACAACTTGAACTACTTCACCCCGTTAAATCTGGTGGACCGTGGGAGAATCGGACTCCCGCCTGTCGGATGCAAACCGACTGCACTACCACTATGCTAACGGCCCAACACATTTAACGGGGCGAGAATTGGAATTTAAAATTTTCCGGTAGGAAGCATATTAAACAGCCAAAGAACGCTTAAAATACATAAAATAAGGCCGAACATCTTCCACCAGGTGTAGGTGCCGGCGCCAATGCCGGCGCCTAAATATTTTTCCGCCAAATCTATTTTTCCGGAGAACTGGTCGGTAATGGCCACGGAGTACTTCATGAAAAGAATGCCTAAGGCAAAAACAATTGGGGAGAAAATAAAACGCATATAAATAAATTTCAAATATCAAATTACCAATTTCCAATAAAATCCAAATAGCCAATTTTCAAAAATAGAAAAAATAACATCGGGGGTAAACCCGGATCATACACAATTTAGGGTTCCCTTAGATAACTGTGTCATTGGCAGTAGCACCCGAAGCAATCTAAACATCTGCTTAAATACAAGGGATCACCACGTCGGCTGCACTCCTCGCGATGACAAAGTAATTTATATCTTTAAAAGTTTTACCGGCTAAAGCCATTCTTTACATATGACCCGTAAACCCGTCATTATTTACTCCGTACTAAAATTGGGTTTTTGGTGGGCGTACTTGGAGTTGAACCAAGGACCTCGTCATTATCAGTGACGCGCTCTAACCAACTGAGCTATACGCCCAAATTTTTAGTATTGGAATCAGTGACGTGCTCTACCACTGAGCTACACACGCAAATTTTAGTACTGGGGTCAGTGACCCCAGTAGCAGTCGCTCCGATGTTCATCGGCTCCGCTACCCCAGTAGTGAAAACCCTCAGTTGACTACCGGACAAGAGCGCTTAAACTACACACCCATAGCTACTATTTATGGGTCGTATGGAATTTAACCACTCCGAACAAAGTGAGGAGTCCCTTACACATAAGCGGTTCTTCGCTTCCGCTCGCAATGGTGCTAACTTACAACCATGGCACTATTCCATATGGTCCCTATTTAGTAGACTTTGATAATTTTAGCAAAAAATTAATATTTTGACAACAGGGAAGAAATATATTACTATAAATAGGTAATTTAGATTCTGCTTGCTTTAAATAGAAGCATTTTAGATACCAAAATATAAACTTGTAAAAAAATGTTTTTTTCTAATCTTTTTAACAAAAAAAAATCAATTTTAGGTGTGGATATCGGCACTTCCAGCATTAAGATTGCTCAAATTTCCCATGTCGGCAAGCCTGTTTTAGAAACTTATGGCATTGTGAACATTAATCATCAGTTGGGTGGTAAAGATGATGAGTTGGCAATTCAACAAATGACCAAGGTTTTAAAAGTTTTGGTGCTAAAAGCCGGAGTCACCACAAGTCACTGCGTCATAAGTTTTCCCAACAGTTCAGTGTTTACTTCAGTTATTCAATTGCCAAAAATGAGCGAAGGGGAAATGGGGACAGCAGTGGAGTTTGAAGCCAAAAAATACGTGCCTTTGGCCTTGTCCGACGTTGATTTGTCCTGGACCTTAATTGGAGGAGATGTTGCCGGAAGTAATATGGCCAAGGTTCTTTTAACTGCCGTGCCAAAACAGATTACCAAAAATTATATGCGGATGTTTTCTTTGGCCGGTTTGGAGCCACAAGTGGGGGAAATTGAGGCTTTGGCATTAATTCGGTCCTTAATAGGAAACGTGCCGATTAATTGTGTTATAATTGATATAGGAGCCAGAAGTACCGGTTTAAATATTATAGAGGGCGGGTTTTTAAGACTTTCACGCAATTTAAATATTGGCGGAGATACCATTACCGATAAAATTGCCCAAGCATTAAATATTAGCATATTTCGGGCAGAGCAGTTTAAAAAAGAATTTGGCGTGAGTAATGCCACTTTTATTCCCGACACAATCCGCCCGATTTTAAATATTATAAAAAGCGAGGTTAGACAATTGCTGACAATCTACCAGACACAGAATATTAAAGTTGAGAAAATATTATTGGTGGGAGGCGGAGCAAATTTGCCGGGCATTGTTGAATATTTTGAGGACTTAAAATTGACTGTGGAATTGGGTAAGCCTTTAAATTCTGTGGGTTATGCTGAAAATTTAAAACCGATTTTAACCAGATACGGTTTAAATTTACCCATTGCCATTGGTTTGGCATTAAGAGAAGAATAGGCACTATAGAAATAAAAAATTAATAATTTGATAATTATATTCACCGCAAAATAGGCGGGGAAAATAATCAATAAAAAAGACTTATTGTGACTCAAATAAATTTATTAAAACAAACTGCCCCGACAACAAATTTGTGGGCAATAATCCCGAAAATTTTAGCAAGATTTTTTTTGGTCGTGCTAATCGCGTTAGTCGCTTATTATGCATGGTTAATTATCAATTCAAAAAAAATTGCCAAAGACATAATAACAACCCAAATTGAAATAAATGACGGAAAAAAAGAAGGTTTGCATATGGACAAAAGAGAAGAGGTCTTGGTTAGGCAACAGCAATTACAGGCCGTAAATGATACGCTTACCAAACATTTATATTGGACACAGTTGTTTTCAGAATTAGCCAGGGTAACTTTAAAAAACGCTAACTACTCTAGTATTAGGGTAGGGACAGACGGGGTGGTTACTTTAACAGGAAATGTGCCGACAATTGCGGATTTAGATAAATATTTACAAGTTTTTGATCTGTCGGCTTTTAACAAGAATTTTAGCGATATTAGAATCGGCGGATATAATAAAGTTCAAAATAAGGACAGCGGCTCAAAAGTCTCCTTTGACTTAATGATGAAATTTAATCCGGCAGTTATTCAGTATAAGCCCGAAACAAAATAATTTTTTCTATGAACGTATCTTTGCCAAAAAACATTAATTTTAATTTTTCTTCCCAACCAAAGTCTTTTCGCAATCCTATGGTTGAGGTGTTTTTGCTTTTAGCGGCCTGCGGGTTATTTTATTGGTTTATAATAATGCCAAAGACTGTGGAAATCGCCAAGCAAAATGAGGTACTGGCGCAAGTTACAGCTGAAAAAGCAAAAATTACCGAGACGGTTGAAGCGTTAAAGGAAATGGTAAAAAATCTTTCCGTAAATGAGAAAGAAATTGCCAATTTAGACGAAGCCATGCCACTGGAGGCAAAAGCTCTTCGGCTAAGAATGTTATTGGAAAGTTTGAGTCAATCCGTTGGGTTACTGGTAAATAATGTTAATGTTACTTATGGAGGCGACGCCCCGTGGGCAGGGAGTAAAGAAATTTTAGCACATCCCTATTCCGTGCCCCGTTCCGTGCAAAGATTGAGCGGTACTGTTTCGGTGATCGGAACTTATGACCAGGTGGTCGCCTTAATTCAAAAAATAGAAAAAAGCGGCAGAGTAATTAACATTAATTCTGTGAGTATGGATAGCGCGGAAGACGGCAATTTAAATATCGCGCTGGCTTTAGATGCTTTTTATTTAGGTCCAAATACAACGGCAAAAAAATAGCAATATGAACAAAAAAGTCATAATTCAAATAGTTGTTATAGTGGGAGCTTTTGCAGCGGCAGGCTTTGTTTTGTTTAATGGGTTAAATAACAATAGGACAACGGCGCCTTCATCTGCCGGCACCGTGTCAGAAAAAGACGACACAAAAATTTTGCCGCATGGCGAGACCTTAAATTTTAAAAGTGATTTATTCAAACAAGGTTTTCAGTTTGATACAATCAGTTATCCAAAAGTTGAATCATCCGAGGTTGGTACTCCCGGCTCATCCCTTATAAATTCTCCGCCGGTTCAAAAATAGTTAATCACCGGTTGAATAATATACTCAATTGCTAAATTAATTTAGATTTATACTCCGTAGCTTTTAGTACAAAGTACCTAATTTTATTGGCGTTTGATAATAATCAACGAAGGTAATTATCGGAGTTTAATTAGCGAAGGAGTATAGTTTGCCCGAAAAATAATTATCCGCTTAAATATGGATTCTTCCGCAAAAATTGGCCCCGCTACAGGCGGAGTCTCTCCCCCCGTAATGACACCCGGCTTCGATCAGTTTTTGGTCGATAATGGTTTTGTTAAACCTCAGGTTGCGGAGCAAATAACGGCTCTGCAAAAACAAAGCGGCCAGGACTTCGGACAGCTCCTCATTACCCAAAAGGTTTTAGATGAAGAGGATTTAGCCAAAGCTAAGGCCGCCTTTTTTAATATCCCTTATGCGGATTTGCGAAAACTTCAAGTTGACCCCAAAGTTTTAGTTTTAATTCCCCAAGAAGCGGTTAATTTTTATAATTTAGTCCCTTTTGAACTGTCGGGCCGTAATTTAAAAGTCGCAATTACCGACCCGACAAACTTATCGGCTTTGGAAGCGCTGGAATTTTTAGGACAAAAACAAAATTTGCAGGTACAGTTATATTTAGCTTCAGATACTTCCGTGTCGGTGGCGATTGGAAAAAAAAGAAATTTAAAAAAAGTTGTCGGTGAGGCTTTAAAAGACATTCAGATTAAAGAGTCTATAGATTCAAAACCTATTGAAGAAAAAAAAGATTCCAAATCGCAGGTTATTGAAGAAGCACCGATTATAAAAATTGTGGAAGTAATTTTAAGTAACGCTATTGAAGGAAACGCTTCGGATATTCACATTGAACCGTCTGAAAAAGACGTGCGGGTGCGTTATCGTATTGACGGTATACTCCACACCTCTTTAATGTTGCCAAAAAGCGTACATTCCTCCATTATTACCAGAATTAAAATTTTATCAAATTTAAAAATTGATGAATCTCGTCTACCTCAAGACGGAAGATTCCATATGGAAGTCGGGAAAAAAAGCGTAGATTTGCGCGTTTCAATTTTACCTCTTATTTATGGGGAAAAAATTGTTATGCGTATTTTGGACAAGACAACCAAAGCGCCAACGCTGGATCAGCTTGGGGTTCGTGGCCGGGCGCTGACTTGGGTAAATGAAAATATTAAAAAAACTCACGGTATTTTTTTAATTACCGGCCCGACCGGAAGCGGAAAATCCACCACTTTGTATTCTATTTTGTCGTTAATTAACACTACCTCGGTGAATATTATTACCCTGGAGGACCC
>JBBRWU010000063.1:0-6188 GCA_038249015.1 Candidatus Doudnaibacteriota bacterium
ACTTTCTAAAATTGGTTTTATTTTTTCAAATTTATTCCTAGTGATGTCACTGGGGTATGTCTGTCTCATATTTTTTGATTAAAGGTTAATATACTAGATATTATACCATAATTGTGGTGGGAGAGACTGTGGATAGGCTCTTAGGTGATGTTGATGAGAGTCGGGTACTTGCCGGTGAAGCAGGCGTTGCAGTAGTCTGAATTTCCGACTGCCTGCATCATCAACTCAAGTGGCAAGTAGGCCAGTGAGTCGGCACCGATTAGTTCGCAAATTTGCTCAACAGAATGTCCGTTGGCAATTAGTTCATCTGGCGAAGGGATATCTACGCCGTAGAAGCAAGGGTGCGTGAGCATTGGTGAGGAAATTCGCAAGTGGACTTCCATGGCGCCTGCGCTTCGCACCAGTTTAATGATTTTTCCGCTCGTGTTGCCACGAACGATAGAATCATCAATCACAATCACCCGTTGGCCTTCAAGCAGAGCCGGGTCTGCACTTAGCTTGAGCTCGATGGTATCAATCCGAAGCTCATGGGACGGCTGAATGAAACTACGCGCCGTTAACGGTCCACGAGTAATAGCCAGTTCAAACGGGATACCAGATTGTTCAGCGTAACCGAGGGCGGCGTAGAGGCCGGAATTGGGAACGCCAATGACAATGTCCGCTTCCACTGGTTTTACCTCAGCCAGCAGCCTGCCAAAGGCTTTGCGAGTCTGGCTGACGGACCGTCCGAAAACCTTTGAGTTTGGTCTGGCGAAGTAGATGTGCTCAAACACACACTGCGATCGTGTTTGTTGAGGCGTGTATTGGAATCGCCGAATACCGGAAGAATTAAAAATTACAATTTCTCCGGGCTCAACCTCTCCAATGTAGACGGCTCTGTTGTACTGAAATGCGCAAGTTTCTGACGCCACTACAAAACCGGTTTCAGTTCTTCCAATTACCAAGGGTCGGAACCCGTATGGGTCTCTGGCCGCGATTATGGAGTCTACTGTTAAGAACACCAGGGAGAAAGCTCCTTCCAAACGGCCAAGCGCTTCGGTAATTGCGTTGAGTAGCTCAGGTTGCTGAGACTGCGCAACCAAATGTAAAATAACTTCCGTGTCGCTGGTGGTTTGAAACACCGCTCCTTTGTCCTCGCATTCAGCGCGCATCTCTTTGGCATTGGTAATTGTGCCGTTGTGGGCAACGGAAAATTGACCTTGCTTTACAGTGGCGGTAAAAGGCTGGGCGTTGTCATTGGTTGAACCACCTTGGGTTGAGTAGCGATTGTGCCCAATGCCAATAAATCCTGGAAGTTGGTTTATGACGGGCTGTGTTAGCACCTTCGTAACCGACCCCATACCTTTGACGGTGGTAATTGTGCCGTTGTGGGCAACGGCAATGCCTGTGCTTTCTTCGCCTCTGTGTTGCTGGGAATGATTGCCAAGTCTTGTTTGTTCAGCGGCGTTAGGGTGTCCATATATCCCAAACACTCCGCATTCTTCTCTCATCTTTTTAATACCTCCTTGAAATTTCGTAAATTCCTTCTGAACTCACGCGATTGGTTTTAAAATTTAAAAATAATCGCGCAGGTTTTGGGGGAATATAAAAACCCTCGCGGGTGTGCGAGGGTTTAGTTAGATATGGTGCAGTTATCCTGTGTGTTTTCCTTATATCCAATATTCGGCTGTGGGCATTTATGCCTCATAAGAATTAGATTATAGCATAGCATAGAAAAAAGAAAATTAAAAAGTGCGGTTTTTCCCCACAATCATCCGCAAACGCTGGGGAATAATTTCGACTACGCTGGGAAATTTGGCTACGGCACGGCCCAGCATGGTTAAGTTAAAACCCCTCGGTTCCAGGAATTCAATTTTTTTACATTTAATGACTGTGGTATTAGGAACTTTTTCCAAGGCGCCGTCTAAAATGGCATCCCGGTATTTTAAAATTTGCATTTTATTCAAGCGTTCCAGAATTAATAAGTCCAAATTACCGTCGGTTGGGTTGGCGATTTTTTCATTACTGCTGGAGCCGGAGCGGATGTTGGCAACGAGCCCACCCAGCCCGCTTATGGTTATGGTATAGGAGTCGTCCACCCGAATGGTAAAATTTTTCGTTTCCGAAGAAAGTAATTTTAAACTTTGCCAGAGACCGGCGTTTTTTAACTGCTGGGACATTACCCCGAATTCCAAATAACTAATAAAGTAGTTGTCGGAAATTTTTGCCAAGTCGATTTTTTCTATACGTCGACCGGCAATGGTTTTTACTCCTTGGTAGATATCGCTCATGCCTAAAATTTTTGCCAAATTGGAATCTCCATCAAAAGGAATAAAACCTAAAGTAAAATCTCTCCCCTTAAGCGAGGCCAACATTTGGTTAAAAGTATCGTCGCTACCACAGGCAACTAAAGTTTTAGCTCCGCGCTGGCTCGCGGTGTCTACTAAATCCTGGACGGTACGAAGTGGAGTAACACGGGAAGCTTCCCCGGCAATTTTAAATTCTGCCAACAAGCCCTGAAGTTCGGTTTGCAGCTTTTCAAATTTTTCTATACCTAAGCCATTTTGATCCAGGATGTAGTAGTGCACGCAAGTAATTCAAAATTAAAAATGCAAAATGGAAAATTTATGTTTCGCTTAGCGAAGCCATAAGTTTAAATTTTGATTTTTAATCTTTAAGTTATAAATTATTCCGGTTCAATCTCCAAGTCTTTTTCCACCGTGGGTTTTTTGCCGTTGCCATTTCCGTTGCCGGCTTGGCCCATTGAGCATTTACCGGTAAATTGGGCACCATCTTCCACGCGCAAAATTGCGCAAATAATGTCCCCGGAAACTTTTGCTGTGCTTTGCAAAATTAAATGTCCGGAAATTTTTAAATTTCCTAATATTTCCCCACCCACCACCGCATTGCCGGCTAAAACATCGGCCGCAATTTTAGCGCCCGGGATAACAAATACGCTTTGGCTGGTTTTAACTTTTCCGCTAACCTGACCTTCAATTTTTATGTTGCCTTCGCTGTTTAAGTCCCCTTGAATTTTTACACTGGGTCCGACTATGGTTTCCGCCGGGCCGTTTAAATTTTCATCGAGAATTTTTTCCATATAGAGGTTCCTTTATTAATTAATCTTTAAAAGTAAAATAAAAAATTAAGATCTAGGTTGCTCGGCCAAAGTGATGGCCTGCTGTTCCTCGTCAGTTAATTGAATTTCAGAGCGGCCGTTCTGAATAGTTTTGGTATAAATTCGGTTTTGTTGCCGACCGTGCATGGATGTGATTACTACGCCGGTTTCGTGCAGGTCGAGCAGTGCCAAAGAAAAACTAAAATTTCCTCCGCCGTCATCAAAGGGATTAAAACGCACTAAGCCAACTTTTTGCATGGCAAAGGAAGTTTTGTAGCGGAGTTCTGTAAGCGCTATTTCCAATTCGGATTGCTGGGTTCGACTTGCCTGTAATTCCATTTGCAGGTTTTTTATTACTTCTTCCAGGTCGGCCGCGGTTTTGCCGGCAAAAAAAGACTTCCGCATAGAGTTGAAAGTGTAAATTTGCCAAACGCAGTAGCCTGCTGCCAAAAGGGCCAAAGAGCTGGTTATTAGTATAATAATTGGGGAGATTAGATTCATAACTAAACCATTGTAGCACTCTTGATGTTTGCTTTCAAATGCTTATAAATGGTATAATATTTGAGTAATTTTAAAAATTTAAAATATTCAAATAATAAACTTATGTCAAAAAAATACAGGCAGGGTGAGGTTCGGCAAACAGGAGGCTCTCTTGGGGTAATATCCCATGAAGCTGAGTATAGTATTATTAAGCATGATTTAATTAAAGTTTTGGCTTTAAATGTGCTCTATTTTGCTTTTATTTTAGCCCTTTATTTTAGTAACCAAAAATCACATTTTTTGGATGCTTGGTTTAATAAAATCCTCCACTTTTAAGTTTTTTGAGTTTAAATTCCGCATCTTCCTTAAATATTTAAGGAAGATGCGTTTTTTTATATCACATATGGTATTATATTTTGACTTTAAAGCATTTTCATGTTAATATATTAAATATTTATAGCATAGAAGTAACCAAAAATAATTTTATGAAATCTAACCTGCAAGACCATAAGAAGATTGGCCAATTTATTGCGGAAATTCGCGAGTTGAAAGGTTTTACTCAAAGCCAATTTGCGAGGAATTTAAAAACCAGCCAGTCGGCAGTGGCCCGAATGGAAAACGGCCAGCAAAATTTAACTACCAAAATGCTGGCAAAAATTAGTGCCATTTTAAACCGAGAAATTATTACCTTGGCCGACAGTTCGGTAAACTTTAAAATTGAAGGCGGGCATAAATTATCTGGCAAAGTGGCGGTTAACACCTCAAAAAATGCGGCAGTGGCTTTGTTGTGCGCTTCGCTGTTAAATGACGGTAAAACAGTATTAAAAAACGTGCCAAAAATAGAGGAAGTTAACCGGGTAATTGAAGTTTTGCAAAGTATTGGCGTGGCCGTGAAGTGGCAAGGTAGTGATGTGGAGTTGGTACCGGGTAAAATTAATTCAAGTAAAATTAATCGGGAAGCGGCAGTAAAAACCCGAAGTGTTTTGATGTTGCTTGGCCCATTGGTGCATGTATTACCAAAATTTTCTCTGCCTTTAGCCGGGGGTTGCAAGCTGGGCGCCAGAACCGTACGCCCGCATTTGTACGCCTTGGAAAAATTGGGTATGCAAATAAAAACTTACCATGATCACTACGCTGTCTCCTATCAAAAATTAGAGCCGGCGGAAATTGTGCTTTATGAAACCGGTGATACAGTAACGGAAAATGCCATTATGGCTGCAGCTAAATTACCCGGGGTTACCACAATTAAATTGGCATCGGCAAACTATATGGTGCAGGATTTATGCCGGTTTTTAGGCGTTTTAGGCGTTAAAATAGAAGGTATTGGCACCTCCACATTAAAAATCCACGGTAAGCCGGAAATTAATACCCGCGCGGTTTTTAATTTAAGCGAAGACCCGATTGAAGCGATGTTATTTTTATCTTTGGCCGCTACCACTAATTCTTCTATAACCATTGAGCGTTGCCCCATAGATTTTTTGGAGTTGGAATTATTGAAGCTGGAAAAAATGGGCTTCCAATATAAAATTTTAAAACAATATAAAAGTTTAAACGGTTTTACCAATTTGGCGGATATAAAAACTTTACCGTCCACGCTTACAGCGCTGGAGGAAAAAATCCATCCTCTGCCCTACCCGGGTTTAAATATAGACAATTTGCCGTTTTTTGTGCCCGTCGCTACTCAGGCAAAAGGCACCACACTGATTCACGATTGGGTTTATGAAAACCGCGCCATCTATTATATGGAATTAAACAAATTGCGGGCCAATATTATTTTGGCCGACCCGCACCGCGTATATGTGGAAGGCGTTGCTGAACTGCGCGGCGCTGAAGTAATTTGCCCGCCGGCTTTAAGGCCCGCCGCAATAATTTTAATTGCCATGCTTGCGGCTAAAGGCACCTCTATTCTCCGCAACGTTTATTCTATAAATCGCGGCTATGAAAATTTAGTCAGTCGCTTAAATTCATTGGGCGCTAAAATTGAAATTAGTCATGGACTTTAGTTTTAAAAAACCAGTCGCCGGAAATACTTTGAGTATTCCGGCGACTTTTGAGATTAGGTGCAACAGCTAACTATTTGGTCCCAGGCAGTAGAAGTGAGTCATTCCTTGCTTTGCGGGAGCTAAGTAGCTAAGTAGTGCCTCTGCACTCCGCATTTCGACTAATAGCTGTCCAACAAAGGGCAGCCGTTTGATTAAACCAATGCCTTCTGCAATTTCATCCCTCGATTTGTATGTTTTGACTTCTCTACTAAGGAAATTCAAAATCAGCTGAGTTTCCGGTATTGCCATGATGCGTGCTTTTTCCATCATGAGTTCGAAGATTCTCAAACCCGCACCGACCCCAACTACTGCCATTTTGAGTTGTGCGGTAACGTAGTGCTCTTCAGAAATATCTGCAACTCTATGGTAGACATCGCATAGTATCTCATATGTAGCACCCAAATTTTCAATATCATGATTCGCCGTAGCCTTAAAAGCCTCTCCCACAGCCTGAATTAAATAACACTGGACTTGTTGCATCGCCTCTTTTTTGTTGCTCTTAACAGCCCACATGCTGGATTGTGTTAGCTGTTGTTTGAGTATGCTGCCACTACAGCTCGGTGGCATTG
>JBBRWU010000064.1:0-6044 GCA_038249015.1 Candidatus Doudnaibacteriota bacterium
GCTTTACCACATAATCGTGAAGCTCTCTGTCCTTATCCAGTTTTCGTCTGTTGGTTTTCTTGGCTTTAAGGTTTGCCAGTTTTTGAGCTGTTATGGCTGATATACTTCTTTCCCGGCTTAGTATTCCGTTTCAACTCTCTGGAAATTACCGTATGGTCACGTTTAATCTGCCTGCTAATTTCCCTGGGTCCCTGCCCTTTATTGTTAAAGAATTCAATCCATTCTCTTTGCACTGAGGTTAATATCTGCATTTTCCATTTAGTCTCCTTGGTAGCCATCATTTTACCTTAAAAGTGGTGCAGTGTACCTTGAATTCGGGACTTTTTTGGACGCTTGCCAAGAAGACAAATAAGTGGTAAAATTCTAGTACTTATTTGGCGTAACGCTCTAAAGTTAAATTATAAAATATTAACCCCCAAATAAGGTTTTATAAAGAGCGTTTTAACAATTAATCGCAAGTAAATCTGTTTTAATTGATCCAACAATTAACTGTTGGTTTTTTTATTCACTTTGATTTTTTCATAGAGAATAATCCGTCGACTTGTCTGCTGAATCCGCCTAGGCGGAGAAGTTGGAAGTTCCGGTTTTCCGGAACAAAAGACGGAATAAACAATGCTTGGTTATAGAAAAGAACTAATAATATGTCAGAAGAAAATAAAGTTGCTGCCATTCCGGCCGCTGCTACCACAGCCCAAACTATGTCCGACCTTATGGACAGCGGGGTGGATATTCGCGTGCTGAAAGCCGGTGATATGGTAGAGGGTGCCCTTATTTCCGTAGGAAAAAATGAAGTCTATGTGGATTTGGAAGGTTACGGGATTGGTGTAGTTCGCGGTCGCGAACTTTACGATGACGAAGCTACTTTGTCGGCGCTAAAACCGGGTGACAAAATTTTTGTCTCCGTGGTTGAAGCGGAAAATAAAGAAGGTATTGTGGAATTATCTTTACGTCAGGCCGGCCAGGAAAGAGTTTGGCAGACCTTGCGAGATAAAATGGAAAGCAAAGAAGTCGTCCGTTCCAAAATTTTGGAAGCCAACAAAGGCGGACTTATGGTGGAAATCAACAATGTTATGGGTTTCTTGCCGGTGTCTCAATTGTCTTTGGAACACTATCCCCGCGTGGAAGATGGCGATAAAAATCGTATTTTATCCGTACTACAATCTTATATTGGCCAATTGTTTGATGTCCAAATTATTACCGCTGACAATGCGGAAGAAAAATTGATTGTGTCCGAAAAAGCGGTCTTTGAAAAAGAAATGGAAAACCGCTTAGGTCAATTAAAATTAGGCTTGGTGGTAGAAGGCACCATTACCGGTGTGGTGGATTTCGGAGCTTTTGTGAAGTTTGGCGAGCTGGAAGGTTTGGTTCACATTTCCGAATTGGCTTGGCAGAGAATTGAAAATCCGAAAGATATTGTTAAAGTCGGACAAAAAGTTACCGCTAAAGTAATTTCCATAGACAAGGGTCGCGTGTCGTTGTCTATAAAGCAACTCCAGGAAGACCCGTGGTTAGAAGCGGTGAAGAAATATCAAATTGGTCAGGCCATTACCGGTAAAGTGGCAAAAATAATGCCGTTTGGCGTGTTTGTGGAATTAGACAAAGATATTCAAGGCTTGGCTCATGTTATGGAATTGTCTCACGAAGCCATAAAAAGTCCCGACGAAGTTTTGAAAGTCGGCGAAGAAAAAGAATTTAAAATTATTTCTATTGAACCGGCGGAACACCGCTTGGGGTTGTCTATAAAAGCTTTAACCGAAGCACCGAAGAAGGTAAAGGCTGAAAAAGTTGAAAAAACTGAAGAAGCGCCAAAAGTAGAAGAAGTACCGGTTGAAGAGCCTGTCGCAGTTGTCCCGGAAGAAGAGACAACAAAATAAAGTTGTAGATGATTTGAAGTCAGAAAATTAAAAATCCCTTCGCCAACTGGTGAAGGGATTTTTAATTTTGTCTAATTATTACATTGCCATCGGAGCGGTGGTAGAGCACACTTTACAGGATTTTTTGTGGGTGAATAGTTCGTAAAGTGCAGAGAGACCAACAAGGCCGTAAACGATTTTGGTTAGTATTGTACCAACGCCGAAAATCATTGTGACCAGGTTGTAATCAAAAGCGACAAGCAACCAGTTTAGGCCGCCAACAATGACTAAAATCCAGGTAATCATATGTAAGGCTTTCATTTTGTTCACCCCCTTTCAAAAGGTAAAAAGTACCTAAATTCCTTTAGTGCCTATATTATACTAGGGGTAAAAATAAAAGCGAATCAGTTATCCCCACGGAAGAATTGATTTATATTGGCATAATTTAAAAGAATGACAAGATTTAGTCTGAGTAAATTCTCGCTATTCTTTTAAATGCTGTTCATTCTTATCATCCATTCTACCAACCGAATAATTTTCCCACTTCTTCCGAGCTTTCTCTTTTTCGGGCAATTTTAATTTCTCCGTTTTGGGCAATTAATTTTGCCGGGGAGGAGAGTAAACAATGGTGAGAGGCCAAGGAGTCTTGGTAGGCGCCGGTGTCCAAAAAGGCAATATAAAGTTCTTCAGTGTCTGAAAGCCTAGGCAATAAAATGTACCCCCCACCGGCCGTGTACTTGTCGTCTGAGTCGCAAGATGAACCGGCCAGCCAGACCTTGTCCAGCTTTTTGGTGGTCATAGAGTTTACCGGAATTACGTGCCATTTTTGGTGAATAGCCCAAGTATCAATTAAGTCATTCATAAAACTGCCGTTTATCACGTACCATTTATTTTTACCTTTATTTTCCACCGTCTTTTCCGCTAAAATTTTATAAATGGTAATTTGCGCCGGGGCGGCAACATAGCGACCCCATTCCACAATTATGTCCGGATGTTTTACACCAAGTTTGTCGCAAGACAATTTGGCATTTTTTATTAATTGCTGAATTAAATTCTTCGCGGTATAAAAATGTTTTTTCTTTTCGTAAGAAACGCCTGCTCCCCCGCCAATGTCTATGGTGTCCAGCCCGGGGTTTTTCTCCCGCATTTGCGCATAGAGTTCAATAGCACGCTTAAGGGGTTTAATCAGACCATCCACTTTTTCAATTTGGCTGGAAATATGGTAGTGCAAAACGGACAATCCGCGGACTTTGCCGATTTTAATTATTTCTTCTTCGGTAAAGCCAAAACGGTTAAATTTTTTGTCCCAGTGGCTGTCGATTTTTAAATTTAAATTAACGCGGATCCCGACTTCCCCTTTGAATTTTTTTAAGCGTTCCAGTTCGGTGTAGTCTTCAATAATCGGAATTACCACCAATCCTTTGCTTTTTAATTCTTCCACCAGGCTAATATATTTTTCAGTTTTCGGGCCGTTACAAATAACCCGGATCTTGGCGTTGAACCGGTCTTGTTCTATCATTCTTTTTACCAAAAACAGCTCATTGGCGCTGGACACTTCCAAATTGGCGCCTTCGGCCACGGCCGGCAGGACAAATTCCTTGTTTTGATTAACTTTCATAGCGTAGTGGTAGAAAAATCGCCCGCGGTAACCCAACACTTTTATGTAAGCGTTAAAAGTTTCAATTAAATCCCTCACCCGATTTTCAATAATCGTAGGAAAAACAATTTCCGTGGAAGTGCCGTATTTTTTGACAATATCAAAAATATTGTATTGATAGTTGCCTTCGCGCACTACCAATTCCCCGTCCGGGCTAATGTCAAAATTTTGAGTGTTGTACTCGTCAATACCCAGGCGCCAAAATTTACGAAAACCGTTCTTTTTTTTGCTGGCAGTTTTTGTGGTCATTAGTTTGGAAGTTTAAATTAAAAATATTAAAATTAACTGATAATAATACTATGTTTAATGGGACTGTTGCCGAATGGGCTTTTAAGGCGAAATTTGAGAATTTTGAGGCAATCGGGCAAAACAAATTTTGATGTTTAACTGGAAGCTAAGCGGTCCGCCTAAGGCGGATTGGCCGAGTGGCCAAAATTTTCAAATTGCAGTCAAAATGCCATTTGGCAACAGTCCCTTAATGGGTTTTGTCAACCCAGGTGGGTTTTTAACAGGTAATAAAAAAACGAGTTCAGAAGGAATTCGTTTACATTCACCCGCCAAAAATTTGGGATAAGGAGCTTGTTATTGTATTTTTAGTAAGGCTCGCAACTTTTACGGAATCAAAAACAAATTTTGGGCGGGTTAAATTAAGCCATTGATTTGACTTGATCACGTTGTGGTTTATTCCGGTAGAATGTTTTATTTTTGCCAACTCCTTGAAGAAATTAATAGTATCAATAATTTACACCTAAGAAAAAGCTTTGTCAACCTTTTATACCCCTCTATTTTTAGGGGTAGGATTATTTTGCGATAAAATTTAATTTCTGATAATATTGCAGTATATATCTTTAGCATATTTGTATGGGAATAAAATATCTTGTAAATGAAGATTTTTTTAAGAAATGGACTCCAATCATGGCTTATGCTCTTGGTTATATTTACGCCGACGGCAGTTTAGAAAATGCACCTTATTTGCGTGGCAAGTATCTTAGGGTCACCAGCACAGACAAAGAGCTAATTGAGTTTACAAAAAAAGCTTTAAGCTCTAAGCATATAATAGTTGTTATTCCTCCTGATTCCCCTTCCAGAAAGATTAGATATTTTTTGCGGATCGGAAGTCATAAAATATACGATGACCTTTCCGCTTTGGGATTGTTTCCAAATAAGTCTTTAACCATAAAATTTCCTAATGTGCCTGCAAGGTTTTTATCACATTTTATTAGAGGGTACTTTGATGGGGATGGGCATGTAGGAATAGCAAAAAGTAATAAAGTTACAAAAAGAATGATAACTGTTTTTGTTAGTGGAAGCCTAAGTTTTTTAACTTGCTTAGCAAGGGAAATGAATTATCTTCTGGAATTAAAAATTAATAGGGTTTATACAAGTGATAAAGCTTATCGGTTGGCATACTCCACCGCTGATAGCGTTAAAATTTTTAAATATATTTACAAAGGTGCAAAAGGGGTATTTTTAAAAAGGAAATTTGGGGTATTCAAAAGTTACTTTATGGATTATAATAAGTGGGCGGATTCTGATGTTTTAAAGGTACTTAAAAATCAAGGCGCAGTGGTGAAGTAGTCTAACACGGCGGTCTGCAAAACCGCTATTCATGGGTGCGAATCCCATCTGCGCCTCCAAAATAACCCTTGAAATAAATTTGATTTTGGAGTAATATACTTTTTGCGCCGGTGTGGCGGAACTGGCATACGCTATCGACTTAAGATCGATCGCCCGTAAGGGATTGTGGGTTCAACTCCCACCACCGGCACCAATCAGATACAAAAAATCCTCTCCCGAGTCGGGAGAGGATTTTTTCTAATTAGCAGTTTCCGGAAAAGTGGCTAAAGCGACAATGGTTGTAGTATGCTTTTGAGCCAGTTCTTGTCTTTGAATTTCAGCCTGTTTGGTAATTTCTATGAGCTCATTATATTTCTTTTGAGCACCGTTTACCCAATTTTGACTTCCCGGCTGAACATAGACACCTTTCATTTTGGCAAAGGTTGTATACTTTTCTTTATAGATAGGCTTTTCCAATAAGTTATTCAAGTCGACAAACCAGTCTAGTTTTGTCTGGTATTTGCGCCAAGACGGATGGCCCGGTTTTACACCAATACCGCTACAGTTGTTATCGAAACAATAACGTCCCATATGGCTTTCAACGTAACTAACTGCCAAGGCTCTTTGCCATTGTGGCTGTTTAATTATCTCCGATGAATATATGCCTAACGGAGAATTGTTTTTTGCCAGGTATTCTTTAAGCAGAATTGCCAGAGGATCATTATCCTCAATTACGTCAATGCTTAAAGAAGAAACGTTGTTTGTTTTTAAAGTTGAATTGACTAAATTTGAGTCAGTAACTTTGATTTCAAAAACTTGAGCTTTGGCTTGTCCTACGGTCTGAAGCTCGGCAGCTAGTGCTAAATGCGGCATAATAACCGGAGTTAGCATAACCAAAGCAATAATGCCGAAATTGGAGCTGTGGTTAATGGCAGACCTTAGGGTAGAGAGAGCTTTCATTCTTAGAATCAAACTCC